>DATDBV010000623.1:0-17128 GCA_036524715.1 Nakamurella sp.
GCCGAAGGGGCAGACCGAGGCGGCGTACGCCATCGGGTTGCGCAAGACCCAGTTGATGACGCTGATCCTGCTGCCGCAGGCGATCACCTCGATGCTCCCGGCGGTCGTCAGCCAACTGGTGGTCATCGTCAAGGACACCGCACTTGGCGGCATTCTGGTTGGCTATGTCGAGCTCCGACGCGTGGCCGGCAATTCAGCGAGCGCGTACGGCAACCTGCTACCGACCTACTTCGTGGTCGCGATCATCTACATCCTGATCAACCTGGCCCTGGGCGCTTTGTCGACCTGGCTGGAGCGCAAGCTGCGCACCCGCCGGGGCGGTGGCAAGGTGGTCCAGATCGATCCGGCCGCCCAGACCGACCTGATGGCGGCCCGGCAGGAGATCGAGATCCTGGACGCCCCGGGGATCGACGAGTACAGGAAGCCGTGACCGGCGGACGGTGATCGGTCAAGGCCGACGCGGACGGTGACCCACCCGGCGACGATCGTTCAGCGGGCGATCTCGGTGGCCCGGGACTCCCGGATCACGGTGACCCGGACCTGACCGGGGTAGGTCAGCTCCTCCTCGATCTGCTTGGCCACCTCCCGGGCCAGGATGTGCGCCTCGACGTCGTCGACGACCTCCGGCTTGACCATCACCCGCAGCTCCCGACCGGCCTGCATGGCGAACACCTTCTCCACGCCCTTCTTGGCACCGGCGATCGCCTCGATCCGTTCCAGCCGCTGCACGTAGGACTCCAACGACTCCCGGCGGGCCCCGGGGCGTCCGCCGGAGCAGGCGTCGGCGGCCTGGGTCAGCACCGCCTCGACGGTGGTCGGCGGCACCTCGTCGTGGTGCGCCTCGATGCAGTGCACGACATCGTCGGATTCGCCGTACTTGCGAGCCAGATCGGCGCCGATCAACGCGTGCGAGCCCGGCACCTCGTGGGTGAGGGCCTTGCCGATGTCGTGCAGGAACGCGCCCCGGGTGACCACGGTGGGGTCGATCCCCAGTTCGGCGGCCATCGCCCGGGCGATGTGCGCCGTTTCGACAAGGTGGCCGAGCACGTTCTGACCGTAGGAGGTCCGGTACTTCAACCGACCGATCAACGAGACCAGCTCCGGGTGCACGTCGGTGATCCGCACGTCCAACAACGCGTCCTCGGCAGCGCGCTGGCAGAGCACCTCGACCTCGTCGCGGGCGCGTTCGAAGGCCTCTTCGATGCGGTGCGGGTGGATGCGGCCGTCCTCGATCAGCATCTCGAGGGTGATTCGACCGATCTCCCGACGCACCGGGTCGAAGCAGGACAGGAGCACCGCCTCGGGGGTGTCGTCGATGATCACGTTGACGCCGGTCACCGTCTCGAAGGCGCGAATGTTGCGGCCCTCGCGGCCGATGATGCGACCCTTGACCTCGTCGGCCGGCAAGTGCACGACCGCGACGACGGTCTGCGCGGTCTGGTCGGACGCGACCCGTTGGATCGCCTCGGCGACGATCGCCCGGGCCCGCAGCTTGGCCGACTGCTGGGCCTCGGATTCGATCCGACGGATCATCATGGCCGCGTCCCGACGAACCGCGTCCTCCTGGCCCGCGAGCAGCTCGGCGCGGGCCGCCTCGGCGGTCAGCCCGGAGATCCGGACCAGTTCAGCCTGGTGGGCGGCGTCGGCGGCGGCGAGCTCACGTTGGCGCCGCTCGAGCGCGGCCGCGCGTTCGCGCAGCTCAGCCTCCCGCTCGGCGAGGACAGCGACCTTGGCCTCCAGCGACCGCTTCGCGGCGGCCATCTCCTTTTCCTCACCACCGATCCGTCTGCGGTCCGCAGCCAGCGCGTGCTGCTCGTCGGCGAGGGTCTCGGTGGCCCCGCGCAACCGCTGCTCGGCCTCCTGGAGCTCCTTTCGGTCCTGCGCGAGCGCGGCCGTCGCCTCGTTGGCGATCCGGTTGCGCTCGCTCTCCAGCCCGGCCCGCAACTCGGCCGCCTGCGCCCGGGCGGCGGCGATCGTCCGTTCGGCCTCGGCCTGGGCGTCCCGGCGGAGTTGCTCGGCGTCCCGTCGGGTGCGGATGGACAGTTCCTCGGCTGCATCTGCCGCCGTGCGCCGGACCGCGTCCGCCGCATCGGCCGCGGCCTGCGCCTCGTGACTGAGCAGGGCGAAGCGCCCAAGGTCGGGCTCGGCGGCGGGTTTGGCCTCGGCGGCGCTGCGGCTGACGGCCTCGTCGAGGAGGCGCCGCAACGACTCCTCGTCGACCGCCGGGGGCGCCGCCGCCGGCTTGCGCCGGGCGAGGGCCACCACGGCACCCACCGCGACCAGCAGCGCCAGAATCAGGACGATGACGAGAGCGTCGGACACGATACGACCTCCCCTCGTCAGCGCCATCGCCGACAGCACCCGGTTGGGTGCCGCCACGGTGGACGGCAGGAGGGTCGCCAACAACACGACTCATCGACGCGACATGCGACGCATCGAACACATGGATCAACCGGGTACGCGAACGACCCGGCCAGGCCGGTGCGGGGTGCGGCGAAACTGAACCGCTATCGACCGCGCAGCCGAGGCGTGCGCGTGGTGGTGACTCTCCTGTTCCTTCCGAGGTTAGGGAGCGCCGTCGCAAGGGTCAAGCCGACCCGCACGTGGCATCCCGCGGATGCGCGGACGGCAGAGCCGGGCACGGCCCGTGAACGGCTCGCGGCGCATGGTCACGACCAGTTCGCGTCGACCTCTGCGTCGTACTCGTCGATCACTTCACGGACCACCCGCTGCGCCAAATCGGCCGGGTAGCCCCGGCGGGCCAGCAGGCCGAGCAGTCGACGGCGCGTGGTGTCCACGCCGTTGGCCATGGCCGAGTCGACGCGGCGCTCGAGCAGGGAACGCGCGCGCCGGTACTCCGCGTCGCGGTCGACCACGGTCACCGCCGACGCCGCGGTCGTGGCGTCCACACCTTTGCGTTTGAGTTCCTCCCGCAGGGCGCCGGCGCCCAGTCCGCCGTGCCGGTGACGGCTGACGACGAAAGACTGCGCATAGGCCTCGTCGTCGATCAGCCCGACCTCGGTCAGCCGATCGAGGACCCGCTCGGCGACGTCGTCCGGGATGCCCTTGCGGGCCAGCGCGGCGGCCAGCCCGGCGCGGGGCCGGGCAGCCCCGGTGAGCAGACGCAGACAGATCGCCTTGGCCACCACCTCCGGGTCGCCCGGGTCGTCCTCGGGATGGCCGGGGGCCTCGGTCGCCGACCCTTCCGCACGCCCCAACCCCCGGTCCCGCTCGCGGCCGGACGAGCCCGGGGCGGGCGGGTGCGCGGGTGGGGCCGACGCGGTGATCTCACGCATCTGCTCGGCCAGCCGGGCCAGCACCTCGACCCGTTCTGACGCCGGCAGCTCGCTCGCACCCACAGGATCCGTACCCACGAGCGGGATCAGAAGTCGACCGGCGCGGGCAGCGGCTCGTCCTGGTCGATGCGCGCACCGACGCCGAGCTTCTCCTTGATCCGCTTCTCGATCTCGTTGGCGATGTCCGGGTTCTCCCGCAGGAAGGTCCGCACGTTCTCCTTGCCCTGACCCAGCTGTTCGCCGTCGTAGGTGTACCAGGCCCCGGCCTTGCGGACGAGGCCCTGCTCGACACCGACGTCGATGAGCGAACCCTCCCGGGAGATGCCCCGGCCGTAGATGATGTCGAACTCTGCCTGCTTGAACGGCGGCGCCATCTTGTTCTTGACCACCTTGACCCGCGTCCGGTTGCCGACCACCTCGGCGCCGTCCTTGAGTGCCTCGATCCGGCGGATGTCCAGACGCACCGAGGCATAGAACTTCAGGGCTTTGCCGCCGGTGGTGGTTTCCGGGCTGTTGTGCACCAGAACCCCGTCGACGAAGTAGTTGTGCGCGTCCTCGACCTCGATGTCGAAGCGGTGCATCGACCGGGTCTTCGGCTTGACGTGCACGTCGAGGACCCGGGCCGGCACGGGCCGGGTCGTCGGCTCGACGAACTGCGGCTCGACGCCGCACCGGCCGCGCTGGCCGGGCAGCAGCTTGTAGTCCACCGAGGGATGGACGTAGGGCGCGACGAGATCGAGGAATCGCCGCGACGATGCGGTGTCGAAGGTGAGCACGGCCTTGCCGGCGGCACCCGACGACCGCCAGGACACGGCGAATTCATGGGTGTCCCGAAGGTATTCGACCAGCCGGTCACGTGAGCCCGACGTCATGGCCTCGATGCAGAACTGCACCCGCCCGCTCCCGCCGGCAGTGCGCTCCTGCAAGCCATTGGATCGCCCGGTGAACGAACCGTCGTCCATGAACCAGATGGCCAAGGCCAGCGGAGTCAGCGCCTTGAGATAGTCCCAGCTCAGTGTCTTCTTGCCGTCGCCGAGATAGACGGATCGCTGCAACTCGCCCAGTTCGGCCAGCGGCGTGAAGTCGGCGAACACCGCGCCACGTGCATTCTCCCGCCGGGAGCAGCCGATGTTGCCCAGCAGCGAGACCTTCCACTCCAGGTAGTCTCGCTGCTGGGCGCCATGGCCGAGGAGAAACCGCACGCCATGACGACCCCTCCCGTTCGGCGAGAGACTCCCGTCGCCCATCAGCGACCCCAGCACGACCTGCCACTGCTGTTCGCTCAGCCGCACCGGTTCGGCGACCATGACCCGATCGCCCGGCATCAACTCACCGGCCTCGCGCCACCCACCCGGCGTACGGATCAGATGGTTCTCCGTCGCCGCGAACTGGGACCTGCCGTTGCCACCGGACTTCTCCACAGTGAAGGCCAGGAACCGCTCGGTGACACCGTTGTCGAACCAATTGACCACGCGGCGTCGAACAACGGCGTCGGCCGCCGGGTCGTAAGCGAGCACCTCGACGTCCATCTTCTGGTTGACGATCTTGCCGATCTTCTCGGTGGTGCCGTCGGCCAGGGTGACCCGGGTGTTGTAGGAGAAGCACCCGAACATCACCCCGATCTTCTCCCGCAGCTGATTGATGAAGATCATCGTGGTGTTCGTGGTGCTCAGCGCGCCGGCGATCTTGCGCAGCGCCTGGGACATCAGCCGGGCCTGCAGGCCGACGTGGCTGTCGCCCATCTCGCCCTCGATCTCGGCCCGCGGGACCAGCGCGGCCACCGAGTCGACCACCACCAGGTCGATGGCACCGGAGCGGATGAGCATGTCGGCGATCTCCAGTGCCTGCTCACCGGTGTCCGGCTGGGAGACCAGGAGCGCGTCGGTGTCCACCCCGAGCGACCGGGCGTACTCGGGATCAAGGGCGTGCTCGGCGTCGATGAACGCGGCAATGCCGCCGCCGGCCTGCACGCTGGCCACCGCGTGCAGGGTCAGGGTGGTCTTGCCGGAGGATTCCGGGCCGTAGATCTCGATCACCCGCCCCCGCGGCAACCCGCCGATGCCCAGCGCCACATCCAGGGCGATGGAGCCGGTCGGGATCACCTCGACCGGCGCTCGTCCTTCGTCGCCGAGCCGCATGATCGAGCCCTTGCCGTACTGCTTCTCGATCTGCGCCAGCGCGATGCCGAGCGCCTTCTCACGATCCGGTGCCGACATGACCCACCCCGTGCCTTTCCTCGTCAGTTGGACGGTGCTGCTGCGTTGATTGCCTGTCGGGATCGACGCTAGAGGTCGGCACCGACAGTCACCCCGAACCGCGCCAGATTGTGGATGGATTCGGGCATGGGGACAACTCTAGACGTACACCTGTTCGAGCGGGAAGCTCTCTGGCCCGCGTGTCGCCGGACACGCCGAGAAGGCGGCGAGATCCTCGATTCGCACCCGGCCGCCGAACGGGCCGTCGTGGGTGCGGCCGGCAGGTCGGCCGTCGCCCGGCCGGGCGGCGGCCGCGTCGGCCGTCGCCGCTTCAGTCCGGCAGGCCGTGCCGCAGCGACTCGGGCACGTCGAAGTCGTCGCAGACGGCGAGCCACACGCGCTTGGGCTCCGCACCTGCATCGAGCGCGTGATCGGCCGTCCGGCCGCCCAGCGCGGCGAAGACATGGTCGGCGGCGACCGAGGCCGCTCGGGCCGCGCCGAACTGGGCCGTCATCAGGCCGCGGAACTCGGTCAACCGCACCGAGCCACCCTACAGACCCGGACCGGCCGACCGACCGGGCCGACCGACCGGGCCCGACCGACCGGGCCGACCGACCCCACCGACCGCGCCGACCAACCCCAGCCGATCGACCGGGCCGACCGACCCCGATCGACCGGGCCGACGGCCGACTGTCGGACCCGACCGGCAGACTGCGCGCCATGGATCCCACCGGTCTGTCCGGCACCTTCGGCCAACTCGTCATCGCCGCCGGGCTGATCGCGGCCATCGTCGTCGGGGTCATGGCGCTACGCCGGCGGAAGTGATGGCGATGATCACCGCACGCCACCTTGACAGGGATATGGAACGGTTGCGTTTCGTAATCTGGCGGCGCAGAATCGTGGCCGACCGGGCCGACGTCCCACCGGTCACGCGCGCGCAACACCTACGAACCCAACCCGCCGCCTGCGGCCTCTCCACTCTCGGCCACCTCAGTTCGGAAGGACATCACCATGTCCGACGCCCCCGGCTCCGCCCCGGTCCCCGGAGCCGCCGCACCCCCGGCGGCGCCACCGACCGGCTCAGCGTCGAGTGCCGGCCTGACCGGCATCTACCCCAAGCGCTGGAAGGCGCTGTCCGTCCTGGTCGTCGGCCTCATGGTGGTGATCCTGGACAACACCATCCTCAACGTCGCCCTCAAGACGATCCAGATCGACCTGAACGCGACCCAGAACGAGTTGGTCTGGGCGATCAACGCCTACTCACTGGCATTCGCCGCACTGCTGTTCACCTGGGGCGTGCTCGGCGACCGGTTCGGGCGCAAGCGGATCCTGCTGATCGGCCTCGTCCTGTTCGGCGCGGCTTCGGCGCTGTGCGCCTTCGCGGACAGCCCGGGCGAGCTCATCGCGTTCCGTGCCCTGATGGGTATCGGCGGGGCGTCGGTCATGCCCGTCTCGCTGTCCATCATCACGGTGATCTTTCCGCCGCAGGAGCGTGGCCGGGCGATCGGCGTGTGGTCCGCGGCGGTCGGCGGCGCGGTGGCGATCGGCCCGGTGCTGGGCGGGCTGCTGCTGGAGCACCCGAACTGGTTCAGTTGGCTGACCGGCAACGACTGGGGCTCGGTCTTCTTCATCAACGTCCCGGTGGTGATCGTCGGGATCATCGGCGTCATCATGCTCGTCCCGGAGACCAAGAACCCGCGGCCCGGCCGGCTGGACCCGGTCGGCCTGGTGCTGTCCGTTGCCGGTCTGTTCACCATGGTCTACGGCATCCAGAACGCGTCCGATGTGGGCTGGGCGGCCCCGTCGACGTGGGGTTTCACCATGCTGGGCCTGGCCGTACTGGTCGCCTTCGGTTTCTACGAGCACCGCAGCACGCATCCGTCGATCGACCTGTCGCTGTTTCGCATCCGGTCCTTCTCGGTTCCGCTGGCCGGCGTCACGTTGGCGTTCGCCGCGATGCAGGGCACCCTGCTGTTCCTGACCTTCTACTACCAGATCGTCCGCGGCTGGACCCCGTTGCAGGCCGGCCTGCTGGTGCTGCCGTTCGCCGTCGGCCAGTTGCTCGGCGCGCCCCGCAGCGCCGGCATGGTCCAGCGGTTCGGGGCCAGGGTGGTGATCCCGGTCGGGCTGGCTTTCGCGGCCGGCGGCATGCTGTTCTTCAGCTTCGTCACGCCGGACACACCGGTGTGGATGCTGGTGGTGCTCGGCGTGGTATTCGGCTTCGGCCTGGGCAACACGATCGCTCCATCCACCACCCGGATGACCCTGGCGACCCCACCGGAACGCTCCGGTTCCGGTTCGGCAGTGCAGAACACCGTCCGCCAGGTCGGCGCCGTGTTCGGTGTGGCGATCCTGTCGTCGATCGTCAGCACCGTCTACGGCAACAACATCACCCCCCTGCTGGAGGGCAAGGGCCTGCCGAGCGAGGCCTTCACCGCCGCCACCGAATCGATCGGAGGAACGAGCGAAGTCGCCGACCGGCTCGCCGCCTCCGGCGCCGTGCCGGCCCAAGCCATCGACCAGCTGCGTCAGGCGGCGAACGACTCGTTCATGCCTGCGTTGCACACGGCCACCTTCTTCGCGGTCGGTCTGCTGCTGCTGGCGATGCTGATCGTGATCGTCTGGCTTCCGACGATGGCCCAGGCAGCCGCCTGGACCGGCTCCGCCCCGACATCGACCAACCCCGCCGCCGAAACGGGCGGGTTGCCGGCAGAGGAACTGGTGCGGACCGTGGACGAGAAGGGCGGCGAGCCGTCCCGGGTGCCATCGGTCGCCATCGCCGAAGGATCGGCCGCGGCCGACGGGGGCGGCCGTCACGCCGCCGACGGGGAACCGGCGACGCCGGCGTCCGGCGCCCACCACCTCGGCCGTCATGCCCGGCCCGAACCACGCGATGGCGGCGCGACGGACCGGCGGTGACCACCCCCGAATGCGCCAGACGCCCCGGCCGCCCGCGGGAGCGGCGGGTGGACCGGGCGATCACCACGGCGGCGCTGGAGATCTTCGCCGACGAGGGCTACCACGCCCTGTCGATGGAATCCGTGGCCACCCGGGCCGGAGTCGGCAAGGCGACGATCTACCGACGCTGGCCGGGCAAGAAGGAGTTGGTGATCGACGCCCTGGCCACCCTCAACGACGAGCTGCTGACGGCGCGGCGGCAGCTTCCCGAGCGCACGGACGACCGTATCCGGGCGATCCTGCGGGACCTGGCGACGCGGGACACGGACAGCCTGACCGGCCGGATCATGCCGCGGATGATCGTCTACAGCGTCAGCCAGCCGGACCTGTATGCCGAGTACTTCCAGCGGGTGATCATGCCGCGCCGCCGGTGGCTGCACGAGATCCTGCGGGAGGGCGTGCGCCGCGGCGACCTGCGACCGGATCTGGACGTCGAGGTGGCCGCCTTGGCACTGGTCGGGCCCACGTTGATGCCGGCCCGGGGGTTGGGCCTGGATCCGCACGGAGAAGACCTGGCCCGGCGGCTCTTCGAGGTGCTCTGGCCGGGTCTGACCGCCCCCGGCCCGGCACGGCCGGAGGACGGGCGGATCAGCGGGTGAGTTCGCGCATCCCCGCGGCCAGGGCCTGCAGCTGATCGATCGAGTCGACCAGTTCGGGCGCGCCGCCGGAAGGCGCGGGATACGGGTCCCGGATGGCCGGCACGGCACCCGGGCCGGGCGACGGCGGCATCGCACCGGATACCGGCGGCGGCAACGCACCGGATACCGGCGACGGCAACGCACCGGATACCGGCGACGGCGCACCGGATCCGCCCACCGGATACGCACCGGAGGTCGTGTCCTGGGCCAACCCGCGGGTGGCGTGCGCCGCATCGTTGGCCGCCGTCACCAGCCGCCCGTACGCCGCGACCCCGTCCTCGATCTCCCGTCGCATCGCGACGATCGTCGCGTCGAGCTCGCCGCCGACATCGGCCGCCGCCCGGCGGCGGGCGCGGATCAGCTCGGACGCGTCGGCGGCCCGGTTCCGCAGGCGCAGCTCGGTCGTGTCCGCCGCTCGGATCACCTCGTCCCGCAGACCGCGGACGGTGCTGTCGGCACCGACCAGACCGACCATGGCGACCAGCCGTCGCAGCCCGTCGGAGTAGCCGTCCAGGCGTGCCATCACCGGCCGCAGCTCGCCGACCACCGCATTGCGCCGCGGCGACGGTGGCGGCAGCGCGTTCACCACCCTGTTTCGCGCCTTCAGGTCCGCGGCGGCCCGAACCGTGCGGGCGACACACAGCGTCAGGAACGCGGTGAGCACGACCAGAGCGATGATCATCCCGGCGGACACCCCGCCCGCGATGGCCACCACGCCGGCCCCGCCGGCCAGCGTCGCCACCGAGGCCGCCGACCACGACTTGACCCGCCGCCGGGCCGCCCGCTGCCGACGCCGCGCGACCAGCGCCGGATCTCGACGGGAGCGCAGCGCCTCCGTCGCGGTCGCGGACACCTGGGCGGCCAGGTCCAGGCCCTGTTCGATCGCGGCCCCGGAGCTCCACCTCTCGACGGCGACCTTGCGCATCAGGTCTGTTGGTTGGGCAGCGGCGCCTTTTGCAGGGAAGGCGTCGTCGGGGTGGCGGTGGCAGCGTCGATGGACCGCGGCTGTTGGGTGGCGAGTTCAGGGTGCAGCTGTGCGCGCAACTGGTCGAGCCGGGCCGAGCCGGCCATGTCCAGCGTCGACTTCTGCACCTCGAGCATGCGGCCCTCGACCGAGTCCGAATGCAGCTCGGCCGCGCCCAGCGCATTGGCGTAGCGACGTTCGATCTTCTCCCGCACCTCGTCCAGCGACGGGGTGCTGCCCGGCGCCTGGAGCGCAGACATCGACTGCAGCGACGCCGACACCTGCTCCTGCATCTTGGCCTGCTCCAACTGGGAGAGCAGCTTGGTGCGTTCGGCCAGCTTGGACTGCAGCTGCATCGCGTTGTTCTCGACCGCCTTCTTGGCCTGCTGCGCCGCCTGCAGGGCCTGGTCGTGCATCTTCTTCAGGTCTTCCATCTGCTGCTCGGCCGCGACCAGCTGGGTGGCAAACGCCTGCGCCGTCTGCTCGTACTTGTCCGCCTCGGCCGCGTTGCCCTTGGCCCGCTGCTCGTCGGCCAGCACCAGGGCCTGCCTGGCCGAGGAGGAGAGCCGCTCGACATCACCCATCTGCCGGGTCAGCTTCATCTCCAGCTGCCGCTGGTTGCCGATGACCGCGGCGGCCTGCTGGGACAGGGCTGCATGCTGGCGCTGGGCATCCTCGATCGCCTGCTGGATCTGGACCTTGGGATCGGCGTACTCATCGACCTTGGACGAGAACAGCGCCATCAGGTACTTCCACGCCTTGGTGAACGGATTCGCCATGATGTAGTCCTCTCGCCAGTTACACGCTCCCGCGCCCCCGCACGTTCGCGGTGATCTCATCGTTCCAGGTCGGCGCGCCAGGTTCCACCCGCCCGATGAACCCGGGGGCGAATTCAGGCGCCTCCCGGACCCCGCCGGCGTCCGGATCGGGGTTGTCCCCGAGTCCCTCGGCCGACGAAAATGCGATCCGGCCGGGGCTCGAACCGACCCGACGCGTTCCCCCCGGGACCCGTTCGGAGCATCCCAACCGGTCGCACTTGGTTACAGTGGCGGTCCGCGCCGGTCATCCGGCCCGCCTGTGCCCGCACTCCGCGGCACCCGGATCTGGAGGGTTCATGACGTCACGCCACGGGTCGGGCTCGGGCGGGGCGCGGATCGCTCCGTGGATCATCGTCACGATCGTCGTCGGTCTGGTCCTGGCCGGTGCGGTCACCGCGTACCTGCTGATCACGCGGGACAGCAAAAACACTGTCGCCTGCTCGAGCCAGGTCGTCCTCCAGCTGGTCGCGGCTCCCGGCGCCGCGCCGGGAATCGACGCCGCGGCGGCCGCCTTCGACACCACCAACCCCGTCGCCCGCTC
Organism: Nakamurella sp.; assembly: GCA_036524715.1. Taxonomy (GTDB): domain Bacteria; phylum Actinomycetota; class Actinomycetes; order Mycobacteriales; family Nakamurellaceae; genus Nakamurella. Next base: position 11,411 of record DATDBV010000623.1, read on the forward strand.
GGCCTGCGTCACCACCGACGTGACCACCGCCCCCGGCGCGCAGACCGCGTCCGACCTGGCCGGCGGCTGGATCGCGCAACCGAGTCCGGGCCCGGCGGTCTGGTTCCCGGACAGCGCCGCCGACCTGGCCACTCTGGAGGCCGCCGACTCGGCGATGACCGCGGGACGCAACCCCGCGCCGATGGCCGGGTCACCCGTCGTGCTGGCCGTCCGCACCGACGACGCCGCCGCGCTGACGGCCGCGAGCCTGCAGTGGAAGGATCTGCCCGCCGCTGCCGGACCCAACGGGTCGGTGACCCTGGCCGACGGCCGCAAGCTCATCCTCGCGCTGCCCGATCCCACCACCAACCGGGCCACCAGCTACGCCCTGCAGTCGGTGCTGGCCGGCAGCACCTCGACGACCGGCGTCGACGCGTCCTTGGTGGCGGCCAATGCCGCACCGTTGGCCGGCCTGGACGACGGTGGCCCGGCCCGGCAGCCGGCCAGCACCCTGGACGCCCTGCAGGATCTCGCGTCCGGCGGCGCCGGGTTCGCGGCGGTGCCGATCGTCGCCGCCGAGTTCGAGCAACTTGCGCAGCAGAATCCCGGCCTGGGCGTCGTCGCCCTCGGCGGCAGCACCGCGGGCGACCAGATCTACGGAGTGCCGATCACCGCGAGCTGGGTCGACCCGACCATGGACGACGCCGCCAGCGCGTTCCTGGCCTACCTGCGCGGAACCGCCGGGCAGCAGATCCTGACCGAAAACGGTCTGAAGGTGGCCCCGGACACCGGCGTCCAGCTTGCCGACGGCGGCGCAGCCGTCGCGACCGCGTTGGCCGCGGCCATCGGCGCGCCGACCGACGACGCCAGCACCAGCGGCAGCGAACCAAGCGGCGCCCAACCCACCGGCGCCGAAGCGAGCACGACGGACCCCGCAAGCACCGCGCCGACCGGCTGACGTCGATCGCGGTCACGACACGAACCGCACCGGCCGATCCCCGAGGCCGATGACCAGCCCGGTCATCCGACGCTCCCCCGCGACCGACACGAAACAGCCGATGGACGAAGGGTTTCCATCCCAGCTCGGGATCAGCGCGGCCATCCGGTCGGCGATGACGGCCAGTTGATCGCCCCGTGTCGGGTCGTCGACATCCATCACCCGACCGGCCATCCGGGTGCACGACGCCAGGACGTCCGCGCCGGAGGCGAACACCCGGGTGCCGTTCCACGCGGTCGCCATCAGCTGTGCGGCGTGCGGTTCGGTGCAGTCGACGGGCCCGGCGAGCAGCCCCGACCCGTCCGATTCCCAGCAGGAACCGAACACCGTGGGCAACGAGCCTTCTCGGTACGAGTCGCGCAGGCTTCCCACATATTCCCGCTCGGCGGCCGGTGCGATCACGCAGGCCGACCATTCCCGGCCGGCCCGCAGCTCCAGGTCGGACGGGATGATCAGGTAGGCCTGGTAGGACAGGGCGGAGCGCCACGAGACAGGTTCGATCCAGGACGTCGACGCCGGGTCGGTCGCGGCGTCCTTCACGTTCAGGCCGGTGAAGTCGGCCAACGGCGGATAGCACGGGCCGGCCCGTCGGGACCGTGGTGCGTTCGCCAGCGTTTCCTGGGTGGGCCAGAACGCGACCACCTCGCCGGCGATCGATCCGCGGCAGATGCCGAACAGCACTGCCGAGGCAGCCAATTGCGGCGGTGTCCGGTCGGTCTCGCCGGACGGGCGGGACAGTTGGGCCACGCATTCGCCGACCGCCGGCGGGGTCGGCAGTGCGATCGGCACCGCCGTGCCCGTCGATCGCAGCCCGGACAGGGCCGGCAGGACCATGCCCGCCGCGAGGGCGAGCACGACCAGGGCCACCCCGACCGGACGTCGGTCCATCCGACCACGGTAGCCGCGATGTCCAGCCCGGCTCCGCGACCGGGCAACTACGCGTACGCCTCCGGTGCCGGGCAGGAGCACACCAGGTTCCGGTCGCCGAACGCGCCGTCGATCCGACCGACCGGCGGGAAGTACTTGTGCGCGGGTGAGACCCCGGTGGGAAACACCGCTTCCGCCCGGGTGTAGGGGTGGTCCCAGTCGCCGGCCAGCTCGGCCGCGGTGTGCGGCGCACCACGCAGCGGATTGTCGGTGACCGGCCACTGCCCCGAGCCGACCCGTTCGACCTCTGCCCGGATCGCGATCATCGCCTCGCAGAACCGGTCGATCTCGCCCAGGTCCTCACTCTCCGTCGGCTCCACCATCAGCGTGCCGGCCACCGGGAACGACATGGTGGGCGCGTGGAACCCGTAGTCCGCCAACCGCTTCGCCACGTCGTCGACGGTGACGCCGGTGGCCGACGTGATCGGCCGCAGGTCCAGGATGCATTCGTGGGCGACGAAGCCGCCCGCGCCCGTGTAGAGCACCGGGTAGTGTTCGTCCAGCCGGCGGGCGATGTAGTTCGCGGCCGCGACCGCGGTCAGGGTGGCCCGGCGCAGCCCGTCGGAGCCCATCATCCGCACGAAGGCCCAGCTGATCGGCAGGATCGACGCCGACCCCCAGGGGGCGGCCGCGATGGCGCCGATCCCGGTGACCGGGCCGGCCGCCGGCGCCAGCGGATGGTTGGGCAGGAACGGTGCCAGGTGCGCGGCCACCGCGACCGGTCCGACGCCCGGACCGCCGCCGCCGTGCGGGATGCAGAACGTCTTGTGCAGGTTCAGGTGCGACACGTCGCCGCCGAACGCCCCCGGCCGGGCCACCCCGACCAGCGCATTCAGATTGGCGCCGTCCACGTACACCTGGCCGCCGGCGGCGTGCACCGCGGCCGCCAGTTCGGTGACGGTGTCCTCGTAGACGCCGTGGGTGGAGGGGTAGGTGACCATGATCGCGGCCAGCTCGGCCGCGTGCCGGTCGATCTTGGCCCGCAGGTCGGCCATGTCGATGTCGCCGTTGCCGCCGGTCTTGACGACCACCACCCGCATGCCGGCCATCACCGCGCTGGCCGCGTTGGTCCCGTGCGCGGACGCGGGGATCAGGCAGACCGTGCGACCGTCGTCGCCGCGGGAGCGGTGGTAGGCCCGGATGGCCAGCAGCCCGGCCAGCTCCCCCTGTGAACCGGCGTTCGGCTGGAGCGACACAGCGGCGTAGCCGGTGATCTCACACAGCCAGGCCGACAGCTGATCGATCAGCTCCAGGTAACCGGCCGCGTCCTCGGCGGGCGCGAAGGGATGCAGCCCGGCGAACTCCGGCCAGGTCACCGCCTCCATCTCGGTGGTGGCGTTGAGCTTCATCGTGCAGGAGCCGAGCGGGATCATCGACCGGTCCAGCGCCAGGTCCATGTCCGAGAGCCGGCGCAGGTAGCGCAGCATCGCCGTCTCGCTGCGATGCGCATGGAACACCGGGTGGGTGAGGTAGCCGGAGGTGCGCTGCGCCCAGGCCGGCAGGAGCACGTCGAGGTCACCGGGCAGCATCTCGATCCCGAACCCGTCGAGCACCGCGGCGACGTGCTCCGGCGTGGTGGACTCCCCCACGCTGATCTGCACGGCGTCCTCGCCGTCGGCCCACAGGTTGATGCCCCGGTGCCGGGCCGCCTCGTGGAGCTGTCGGGCCCGACCTGGCACCAGGGCGCGCACCGTGTCGAAGATGTGCTCGTTCTCGACCTCGACGCCGCCCGCCCGCAACCCGGCCGCCAGCAGCACGGCATCGGCGTGCACCCGTTCGGCGATCCGGCGCAGCCCGTCCGGGCCGTGATAGACCGCGTACATCGAGGCCATGACGGCGAGCAGGACCTGCGCGGTGCAGATGTTGCTGGTCGCCTTCTCCCGACGGATGTGCTGCTCCCGGGTCTGCAGGGCGAGCCGGAAGGCGGTGGTGCCATGTGCGTCGTGCGAGACGCCGACCAGCCGCCCGGGAAGCTGCCGCTGGAGTTCGGCGCGGACGGCGATGAACCCGGCATGCGGGCCGCCGAAGCCCATCGGGACGCCGAACCGCTGGGCGGAGCCGACGGCGACGTCGGCGCCGATCTCGCCGGGCGGGGTGAGCAGGGTCAGGGCGAGCAGGTCGGCGGCGACGACCACCTTGGCCTCCCGCTGATGTGCGGCCTCGATCAGCTCGCGGTGGTCGCGCAGCGCGCCCGACGCACCGGGATAGGACAGCAGCAACCCGAAGAAGTCCCCGATGGGCAGGTCCGGCAGTCCACCACCAAGGTCGGCGACGACCACCTCGACGCCGATCGGCTCGGCCCGGGTCGCGATCACGGCAAGCGTCTGCGGCAAGGTGTCGGCGTCCACCACGAACCGATTGGACTTCGATTTCGCGGTGCGCCGGATCAGCGTCATCGCCTCGGCGGCCGCGGTGCCCTCGTCGAGCATGGAGGCGTTGGCGATGTCCAGACCGGTCAGATCGGCGACGGCGGTCTGGAAGTTCAGCAGCGCCTCGAGCCTGCCCTGCGAGATCTCCGGCTGATACGGCGTGTAGGCGGTGTACCAGGCGGGGTTCTCCAGCACGTTCCGCCTGATCACGCCGGGGGTGATCGTGTCGTGGTAGCCCAGCCCGATCATCTGCACCATCGGCCGGTTCTTCGCGGCCAGCGCCCGCAGCTCGACCAGCGCCTGCACCTCGGAGGCCGGCGCGGGCAGATCCAGCGGACGGCTGTCCCGGATGGTCGCCGGGACGGCCGCCGATTCCAGCGAATCCAGGTCCTTCTGGTCCAGGAGCTCCAGGATCCGGGTCAACCCTTCGGCATCGGGACCGATGTGCCGGTCCGCGAACGTCGCGCTCGTGCCGGTTGCCGCAAAGGACGTCATGGGCGGGGTCACCTTCCGTTGGGCCGAGAATCGGCTCCCCCTCAGTCACCCGGCCGGTTGGGTCGGGTTCCAGAGGTGTCTGTCCCCAGCGGTTCGGTGGCCTGAGAGATTGGCGGGGAGGCTTGCTCCTTCGGCGGCCCGGAACGCGCGGTGACCTTGTGGTTGCGGCCCGGACACTCTCCCGCAGGGGGTCGGTGACGGGACCGAGAGTACCAGCGCCGGGCCCGGACCCGGCCGTGGCTGGGTGGCGACCGAACTCGGTCGTTCACGCCGCCAGGGGGGTCTCGGTCACCGGTGTGCTGACCGGTCGATTTCTATGGTCGTCGATCCTGACCGGGACGCTCCAGGGCGGCGTAGGTGGTTTGCGAGAGCTTCTCGTTGACGGCGAACGACCGGGTATCGATCCCGGTGATCCCGAAGCCGGCGAGGCGCGCGGTGTGCTTGTCGACGTACCGCCGGGCCGACTGCTCGTCGGCGAACAGGTAGACGCCACCGGCGGTCGCCGTTACGGGGTTTTCCGTCCACACCTTCCACAACAGTCCCTCCTGTTGCGAGACAGCAGGTGGGCCATCGGTGGTCAGTCCTTCTCGTGATGCTGGGGTCGCGATCGGGGTGGGGCGCGCGGCCGCCGTCGGCATCCGCACGCCCCACCTCAGATACGACGGTTGTCAGGCGGTGCCGAAGGGGTTGTCGAGAACGTAGCGCCACCCGTCGGGGCCCTTGCGGGCGACGTCGGCGGTGGATCCGGCGAGGTCGACCTCGTTGCCGTCCGCCGCGGTGCCGGCGATCGTCCAGTCGTAGACGAGCAGCGCGATGTCGTCGACGACCAGACTGTGCCGCAGGGTGAGGGTGATCGGCAGGCCCATGGCCAGGAAACCGGCCAGGGCGCTGCGGTAATCCTCTCCGGTGACGACCAGTCCGGGTTGCGGAGCGAAGCCGGAGCCGGGCTCG
>DATDBV010000624.1:0-6512 GCA_036524715.1 Nakamurella sp.
CCCAGCAGGTACTGCCTGCCCGAGATGCTCGGGGACGAGGCCTGGTCCCGCTTCGGTGACCTGCCCCGCGACCACACCCGTGTGCAGGCGATCTGCGACCACGTCAACAGCCACCTCACGTTCCTCTACGGCAGCAGTGCCGCGACCAGCACCTCCGCCGATGTCAACTCGAGCGGCTACGGGGTGTGCCGGGACTTCACCCACCTGGCCATCGCGTTCTGCCGCGCCCTGAACATCCCCGCGCGCTACGTCTTCGGCTACCTGCCGGACCTGGACGTGCCGGTCGATCCGGCGCCGATGGACTTCGCGGCGTGGATGGAGGTCTGGCTCGGCGACCGGTGGTGGACCTTCGATCCCCGCAACAACCGCCAGCGCAAGGGACGGGTGCTGATCGGCCGTGGCCGGGACGCCTCGGACGTGGCCATGGTCACCTCCTTCGGCGGACCCACCCTGGACTCGATGTCGGTGATCGCGCACGAGCTCGACCCCGGATAGGGTGCTCCCGTGGCCGGCGCACCGACTCCCGCGATCGCCGTACTCGCCCGGGCGAAGGTCGCGCACACCCTGCACCCCTACCACCACGACCCGGGTACCACGACGTTCGGCGACGAGGTCGTTCGGGCGCTGGGTTGGCCGGCGGAGCGGGTCTTCAAGACGCTGGTGGCGTCGGTGGACGGCAAGCTCACCGTCGGGATCGTGCCGGTCGCGGCCCAGCTCGACCTCAAGGCGCTGGCCGCCGCGGCCGGCGGAAAGAAGGCGAGCATGGCCAAGGTGGCCGACGCCGAGCGGTCCTCCGGGTACGTCGCCGGCGGCATCTCCCCGCTGGGCCAGCGCACGACCCTGCCGACGGTGGTCGACGCCAGCGCGCTGGACCACGAGACGATCCTGGTCAGTGCCGGGAAACGCGGACTGCAGGTCGAGCTGACGCCCGCGGACCTGATCACGTCGACCCGGGCAATCATCGCGCCGATTGCATCAGGATGACCGACGGTTGCACCTATCGTTGGACCTAGGGGTCCAGATGAGTGAAGATCACATCACTCGTCCGTTCCGCTCGGGGTCTGGCCAGTCAGGGCGACCCGAAGCGCGCATGCAAAAGGGGGATCCCGGGTGAGCCAACCGCCCGTTCGACCCGCGCCACCACCACCACGACCAGCAACGCCCCCGCCCGTCCCGGGCGGCGACCTCACCCCCAAACTGATCGACACCGACGTCTGGACCGACGACCTGGTCCAGCGCGCCGGCATCCCGATCATCGACACCAAGTTCGTCACGGTAGGCGGCGGCATCGGGTCCTTCGTCACCGTCGACTTCCTGCGCGTCTACGGCGTCGCGCCCCAGGACATCACCGTGCTCACCCAGCTGGAGACCCCCTGGCAGAGCTACGAGTACCTGACCCGGGTCTCGCAGATCCCCCGCGGCGAGCGCCTTCGGTCGGACTCGAAGTCCACCCCGGACAACATCTGGGGGTTCCCGTCGTACGCGGTCCGGGAGGCGTTCGGCGCCAAGGGCGTCGGCGGCTTCGTCAAGCCGCTGTGGAACGTGCTGACCGAGCCGATCATCGAGAACTACTACACCCCCAAGGCGGGGCAGGCGTTCGAGACGATGGAGCGCGAGGCCAACCGCATCGGCTACCAGCAGTGCGTGCGCAAGGGTCAGGTCCGGATGGTGCGCCGACGCCGGGAGGGCGGGTACTTCACCATCCTCACCCCGCCACCGGGGGCGGTGCCGACCAAACGGCTGGCCTACCGCAGCCCGTTCGTGCACGTCGCCATCGGCTACCCGGGCCTCAAACTGCTGCCCGACCTGCAGCGTTACCGCGAGTACTACCGCGACCCGTCGAAGGTGGTCAACGCCTACGAGCCGCACGAGCACGTGTACCAGCAGCTGCAGCTGCGGCCCGGCACGGTGGTCATCCGCGGCGGCGGCATCGTCGCTTCCCGGGTGCTGCAGCGGCTCATCGACGACCGGGACAACAAGCGGTTGCAGACGAAGATCATCCACGTGTTCCGCACCTACATCACCGGCGCCCACGGCCCGAACATCTTCAAGCGCCGGCGGGGTGGCGACGGCTGGGCCTACCAGGGCTTCAACTACCCGAAGTCGGTGTGGGGCGGGCAGCTCAAGGCCAAGATCCGCGGCCTGGAGGGCGAGGAGCGGGCCAAGGCGTACAAGGAGATGGGCGGCACGAACACCCCGATCCGCAAGTCGTGGCAGGAACAGCTCAAGCGGGGTCGCCGGGAAGGCTGGTACCACACGGTGACCGGCGAGGTCAGCGAACTGCGACCCAGCCCGAACGGTCAGGGCGTGGTCACCTACCTGCAGCCCAAGGGCCAGCCCGGCCCGCCTGGGCCGGCCACTGAGATCTACTCGGACTTCGTCATCGACTGCACTGGCCTGGAGGCCGACATCCGCGAACACCGCGTGCTGGCCGACCTGCTCGACCACTCCGGCGCCGGCCGCAATCCGGTCGGCCGGCTGGACGTGGACCGCTCCTTCGAGGTGATCGGGGCGCGCAGCCAGCCGGGCCGGCTGTACGCGTCGGGCAGCGCCACTCTCGGCGGGTACTTCCCGGGCGTCGACACGTTCCTCGGCCTGCAGATCGCCGCCCAGGAGATCTGCGACGACCTGGTCAAGCTCGGCTTCTGCAGGAAGTTCGGCGTCGCGGCGTCGACCAAACAGTGGTGGCGCTGGGCGCGCCACCGCAGCATCTGAGGGGGCGGCGGTGGTACCCACGCTTTACGGGCGGATCCAGACCCGGATCGTGCTCACCATCGTGGTCGGCGGGCTGTGGACGTTGATCATCACACCGTTCCTGCCGACCGGCGAGCCGCTCGGGCCCTCCTACCGGATGACGTTCATCATCCTGCTCACCGTGCTGGTACTCGGCATCGTCTGGGAGTTCATCTACCACGGGCTCCAGCAGTTCCGGTGGGAGAAGGACTGGCCGACCTTCTTCGGACTGCTCACCATGATCAACGAAGGTCTGCTGGTCTGGATCCTGATCGAGGCGGGCGCGATCCCCGGGGTCGGGGACGTGCCGCTGTCGGTCTTTCTGATCCAGTTCATCACCACCTGGCTGGTCATCTTCCTGGTGGTCAACGGGCCGGTGCAGATCTTCTTCTCGCGGTGGCGATTCCGGGGAGGCCGGTTCTGGTGAACGTCAGCTTCGACGACATCCGCGGCGAGGTGCTGCCGGGCGCGCATCTGGTGGCCAGGGTGCCGGGCATCGTGATCGTGATCCGTCGTGACGGCACGGCCGGCGAGGCGGCGGCCGCCGAGTTGCTGGCACTGATCCGGCAGGCCGCCGTGGACGCCGCCCCGGCGCCCGGCCGCGACCTGGCCCGACGGCTGACCGAATGGGTGGTGCGGACCCGATCGGTGCCCGGATTCGGCACGGTCGCGGCCACCGAGGACGGCATCGCGGTGTACCTGCATGGCGACGTCGGCGTGTCCGAGCTGCCCGAGCCGGGCATCGAACCGCGCCCCGGGACCGATCGGCTGCAGCTGTCCGGACGCACGGCGGCCTTCACCGTCGACCGGCTGCTGCCCTGGCCGGCCGGACCGGTGGTATTGGCGGCGGGTCGGCCGGACGATCCCGAGGAGAGCGACACCTCGATCGGCGTCCTCGGCTGGTCCGGGCTGGTCGAGGGGCTGGTGCCCGGCGACGGGATCGTGCTCGGTGCCCCGAAGACCGCCGCGGGCACACCGGCGGGCCGGCACGCCTCCCCGCTGCCGTCGGTGCAGACACCGCTGCCCGCGCCGACGCAGGAGCAGCCGGCCCCTCGGCCGAGTAGGGAACCCACCGTCGAGCATCCGGTGCCGGTGCCCGACGGTCGCCGGTTCGTCAGCACCCCGCTCGGCGCTCCGCCTGGCAGTCCACCCCCGGCCCCGCCCAGCGACGAACCGGCCAAGCTGCGGCCGCCGAAGCTGTCGGAGCAGATCCACGGCTCCCACGAGCACGAGGCGCCGCGCGCGCCGCTGCCGGTGGCCGACGCAGGCGGGAAGGTCAAGCCGACCAAGCCGAAGCCGGGTGCCGGCGGCCCCGCCCATGTGCTGGTCAAGGGCTTCCGCTGCTCGCGCAACCACCACAACGACCCGCGGGTGTCGTTCTGCTCGGTGTGCGGGATCCGGATGGATCAGCGCACCGGTGTGCTGGTGGATGGACGGCGCCCGCCGCTGGGGCTGCTGGTCCTGGACATCGGCTCCACCTTCGTGCTCGACGACAACTACCTGCTGGGCCGCAACCCCGAGGTCGACGACGCGGTCATCTCCAGCCGGCTGCGCCCGATCCGGCTCGACGACGACAGCGGCACCCTGTCCCGGGTGCACGCCGAGATCCGGCTGGAGGGGTGGGACGTGCTGCTGCTGGACCGTGGGTCGGCCAACGGCACCCATGTGGCCGCGGCCGGTCAGTCGGGCTGGAATCGGCTCGCGCCGCATCGTCCGATCGTGCTCACGCCGGGCACCCATGTGCGGATCGGACGGCGGATGTTCACCTTCGAATCGGCGCATGCGCGGCTCTGACCAGCGCGGTCCTACTCCAGCAAGGGCGTCAGCAACTGCCTGCTGGTCATGCCGACCGCGCTCGCGGAGATGTCGACGGCCTGATCGAACAGCGGTCCGATGTGGCGGAGCTGCCACAACACCTTCGCGCGAACCCAGGCCGCCTCTCGCGCGTTGGCGATGCTCCAACTGCTGATGAGATGGACCAGCGGCTCCAGCGGCTGCCCGAGCTGCAGTTCCAGGTCATGGAGCAGCGAATTCCGAACTGCCGACTCGATCGACTCCAGAACGTCGTTCACCCTGTCGTAGTCCTCGGCAACGGAACCGGTGTCGGGATCGACGTGCTCGGCGGTGCAGGCGTCGACCACGGCCAGCGACAGATCGAAATTGATGTGGGCATTCATGCCGGCCACCACGAATTGCACAGCGTGGATCCGCGGGTCGGCCCGCGCGACGAACAGAGGTCGCCACGCGCGGTTGACCGGATGTCCGGTCGGGGCGGTGTCAATCGAGGAGTCAATCGAGGAGTCGACCGCGGCGAGGAAGCGACCGGCGAAGACGACGTCGAGAATCTCCACGAAGCGATCGTCGGCGAAGAAGCCGGTGCCGAGCCGATCCCGGATCGCCTCCGTGACCCGCTGGTACACCGTGGTGAAGGCTCGGACGCCGTCGTCCTCGGGGAGTGAGTCGGCGATCAGCCGCATCCTGCTGATCATGTCGTGGATGGTGGCCATCAGGCGCCGGGAGCCTCGGCCAGCTTGGCCAGCTGCTCGGCGAGTTCGGCTTCGCGGTCGTCCAACCCGGCGTGCACGCGAACCACGGTCCCGACTCCCCGCGTGGACACCAGATCCGCGGCGAACGCCCCCCCGCCGGCCACCAGGACCAGGCCCGCCGCCGACACCTCGTCGACGCCGTCGACCAGCCGGACGTCAAGGCCGCCGGTCCGCAGCGGGCCGAGCGCGGACGAGACCCGGCGGGCCGCCCGGCCGCCGTCCGGCACCGCGACGTGCAGCGATGCACCTAGCTGGGTTGCCGCTGCCGAGGCGAAGACTGTTGCGACCCGGCCGTCGGCACCACCATCGACCACGACTCCCACGGACTCCCCCGCGATCACCTGGCCGGTGCCCAAGTCCGCGACCGCCAGGGTGAACGCCGGGTCCTTGGGCGGCTCCGCCTCGGTCGACCGGACAAAGGAGGCCGCGACGAGCACCACGTCGGCCTCCACGCTGGCGGCCTGGGCGAGCACGTCCGCCCAGGGGTCAACCGAGAAGCGGGTGAGCACCGTCGACTCCACGCCCCTCCCGCGGAGCTCCTGTGCCAACGTATTGAGCTCGTCGACCGTGCTGGCCATCCGGGCCAGGTCGGGCACCAACGGCGCGCCCACCTCCAGCTGGGCCGTCGGCCGCTCCAGCAGCCGGGTGAGCACGAGCTGGGCCGCGCGACCGCGGCCCAAAAGGGCGGCCCCCACCCCGGCCAACTGCCGGGCCGTTTCCGGGTCGTCCACCACCACGAGCACCCGATACGAGTCGGTGACCCCAAGCGAGGCCCGCTCGGCCGCGGCGATGTCGCGCTGCATGACCCGGTCCGAGTAGACCAGCTTGAGAAGCGGCCCGGTCATCGCCGTGGTGATCAGCGCCATCAGCACCATCATGGTGAACAGCTCCCCGTCCAGGACGCCGAGCTGCTTGCCCACGTTCAGGATGACCAGCTCGGTCAAACCCCTGGTGTTCATCAACAGCCCGAGCGCGGTGGCCTGCCGCGGGCGGACCTTCATCGCCCGTGCCCCGGCATAGGCGCCGACGAATTTGCCGCCGATGGCCACCAGCAGGATCAGTCCGAGCTGCCACAGGCCCGAACCCGTGATCCCGCCGATGTTCGTCGACAGCCCGGTGACCACGAAGAACAGGGGAAGCAGCAACAGCACGCTGACCTGCTCCAAGCGCTCCAGGACCTCCCGGGTGAGATCCGCAGCCCCCTGCCGGGGCATCACCGCGCCGAACACGAAC
>DATDBV010000625.1:0-3880 GCA_036524715.1 Nakamurella sp.
TCGGGACGCGGCGCTGTCGCACGGTGGACCGCCACGTACGACACTTCGCGCTCACTCACGCCGCCGAGGACGGCACGCCCACCCCGATCCTCATGACCAAGAGTGGACACACCAGTATCCGTACCCTCTCCCGCTACTGCAGACCCTCCATCGACGCCCTCGCCCGCTGGCAAGAGCAGCGGGACCCCGCCGGACGCCGACCGGGATCGCGATAAACCTGGCACGCACGGCCGCCCACCGCGGCAGAATGAGATCCGCGCGTTCAGGGTCCTGTTCCAACTTCGCCGCAGGCCGATTCGCGCTCGAACGACGGCTGGCGTCCGCGACGGCGACCCGGTCGAGGCCATAGTTGATCACCAGCAGGAACGCGATCGCCATGCTCCTCCTGACGGCGGCGAGTGCGTGGCGTGACCCGCAGCCGGACCCCAAACTAGGACTGCTGGCCCGAAGCCGGTCGCGGCACGAGCGCGTCGAAGCTCAGCCCACTCGACAGTTCACCGCGCCCGCTCGTCCGAGAGTGGCTGAGCCAGGTGACGACGCGTCCCCGCCGCCACCGGCACCGCTGCCAGCGAGTCTCCACCACGGTACCGGCGCGCTCGATCTCTTCCTCGGCGACGAAGTACGGTGTCGCGGGAACGGTGTCCAAGCCCTCGCGCAGCAGCCGCGTGCGCGGGACGATCTTCGCGGGCGGCACGCCTTCCGCGCCCTCCATCAACCGCGGCATCGCGGCGCGTTGCAGCTGGATCTGCCGGTTGTCATCGGGCACATGCACCGGGATGAACGGAATCCAGTGCTCGGCCACCGGGGTCATCAGCATGTACTTGACTCTGGCGTCGTTGACGGGCGGCTCGGACGCACCGGCGACGACCGCCGACTGGTACTTCGCGTGCAGTTCCAGCTCTGCACCTGCGCGGCCGTCACGGCCGGCTCGATCCAGAACCGCTGGCCGAAGACGTTTGTCACCGCCAGGCCCCGGATCGCCGTGGCCGATCCGACCGGCAGGTCGATGGGCAGCAGGAACCAGTCGTTCGCGAATACCAGGCCGTACTCGATCAGCAGCAGCTTCGCGATGTCGGTCGTGTCCGGGTCGATGTCGCCGAAATTCGTCGCTCCTTCCTCGAACGCCCAGTGTCGCGTATTGGGCATGCCGTCGAACTGCGCCGTGGTCGGCATGAAGCTGGTCACCTCGATCGGCCCCGCGGCCGCACCCGAGTCACCATCGCTCGCAGCGACCGCGTCGAAGCTGTACCAGTCGAGCCGGCCACCGCGGTACTCCGTAGCCCGCAGCGCCGACGGTTGACCCCCGATCGGGTATCGTCACGCCCAGCTCGTACTCGAGATGGCCGGGGTTCCAGGTGCGGACGCTGTCCGGCGACTGGTAGAACAGGCGGCGCGCCCACGCCAGGAAATCGGCGCCGAGGTCGTCGATCTGTTGCTTTTCAGGGTCGACCAGACCGAGCCCGTCGGACGCCAGCGCGCCGGCGGTCGACAGATGCAGCACCAGGGCCCCGCCGTCGGTGAGGCGCTCGGCGACGGCGGCCAGGGTCTGCCACGCCGCCGGGTGCGCGGTGATCGGGAAGTCGGCCGGGGAGACGGGGTCCGGCGCCGTGAAGTGGTACGCGTCCAGAAAGTCCTGCACGCGCGCCGCGTGGCCCCTGCTTTCGAGTAGCCGCCTCCACCGCCGTCCCAACACCAGTCGCAGGTCGACGTTGTGCGCCCGACCGTCGCGCGTCAGCTCGACCGGACGCGCTTCGACCACGGCTTCCAACGGGAGATTGGGATCGTAAGGTTCGACACCGGCGGCCGTATGCAGCCCAGTCACGGCATCCGTGCTCCACGCCGCCTTGACGGTCACCGGCGACCCCGCGTCCTCGCCGATGAACTCGCCCCACTGCCACTGTCTGGTGATCATCCACAGTGGATCGCGCACCTCGGCCTTGAGCGCTTGGCTGAAGTCGGCGCGACGAGGCCGCCCCTCCAGCCGGTTCCACATCACGACCGTGGGAATGCGCATCTTCCGGGTCAGGATGCGGTCGATGTTCTCCGCGACGACGTCCGGGTTCATGGCTTCCCCGGGCTTCCCGCCCCGCCCTCGGCCAGGACGGCGTGCACGTTGTTGTTGAAAGCGAAGTTGAGCCTGGCCGTGATCGGGTGCGTCGTGACGGAGGACAGCACCGCCGGCAGCAGCCCACCGAGCGCGGTCCGGTCCAGATGAGCCGGTTCCACGACGCGCAGGCGAGCAGGATCGCCTGGGGGGCCTCCGAGTTGGGGCGGTCGAAGTGGAATGCCAGACCGATCGTGGCGTCCTCGGTCGGCACCACCTCCACCCACTCGTCGAGCAGCAGTCCACAGTAGACGGCGTCGGGTCGCGACGGATCGACCTCGGCGCCGGTCGCGAAGACGGTCGAATAGAGCAGTTTGTCCTCGAGGGCACCGACCATCAATTAATTCAGACCGGCCCGCAATTAATTCAGACCGGCCCGGTTCAACAGGTCCGCGAACAGCACGAATGCCTCGCCGGCGTGGCTTCCCTCCGGGTCTGCCAGGTTGGCCAGGGTCAGTCCGTCCACCACGGCGACCAGCAGCGCGGCCAACGCGTCGGTGCCGCCGGGGAGGTCGGCATCGACCTGCACGTGCCACGGGGCCAGGCCTTTGCGGGCCGCCGAACGGTAGGCCGCATACTGACCGATCGCCAGCGGTTGCAGTCCGTCGGTGCGGATGGCGTGGGTGGTCGCCTCGAACAGGGCCAGCTGGCGCCCGGGCCGCATGGCGACGTAGTTGGCGAAGATCCGCGCCAGTCGGTGACCGGCGGACTCCCCGTCCGGACTCGTCCCCAGGTCGTTCCGCACCTCCTGGAGCAGCACGTCAACCACCGCGCGGAGCAGGTCGTCCTTGTCGGCGAACCAGTAGTGCACGGCACCCAGCGGCAGCCCGGCCTGCTCGGCTACCCGGCGGGTGGTGGCCGAGGCGATGCCGTCCCGCTCGATGACCCGCAGGGCGGCCTGCACCAGCGCGGTCCGGGTCTGTTCGCCGCGCGGTCGGCGTCGCCGCGGGCCGTCCTCCGAATCCATGCGCCTCATCCTGGCAGACATTTCCGCGGATTGGTCATTTGACTTGGTCAGATGACCAGATACGCTGCTCGGGACTTCGAAGGAGCAGTCTCATGGTCGGTTCAGCGGGACCCGTCGGGATGCCGGCGCCCTCGGCGGCACTGCCGGTGGCCGTGGTCGGCGCGGGACCGGCCGGCCTGGCCACGGCCCGGGCGCTCCGGGTGCGTGGTCTGCCCTACGTGCAGTTCGAACGGCACGGCGACGTCGGTGGTATCTGGGACATCGACAACCCGGGCACGCCGATGTACGAGTCGGCGCACTTCATCTCCTCGCGCGACAAGTCGGGTTTCTTCGACTACCCGATGCCACGGTCCTACGCCGACTACCCGTCGCGGACCGAAATCCTGGAGTACACAGGGTCGTTCGCCGACGCCTACGGCTTGCGGGCCGGCGTCCAGTTCGGCACCTCCGTGCGCGGCAGTCGCCAGGAGGCCGACGGCAGCTGGACCCTGGACACTTCGGCCGGTGAGGTCCGGGCCTGCGCGCTGGTCTGCTGCACCGGAGTCACCTGGGATCCCCGGATGCCCGACGTGCCCGGAGATTTCGACGGCGAGGTCATCCATTCGGTGGACTACCGGGCCCCGTCCACGTTCGCCGGGAAGCGGGTGCTGATCGTCGGCCTGGGCAACTCCGGTGCCGACATCGCCTGCGACGCAGCCCCGGTCGCCGACGCAGCCTTCATCAGCACCCGACGCGGGTACCACTTCATCCCCAAGTTCCTGGCCGGGATGCCGTCGGACCAGACCGAATGGCTGCCGATCTGGGGCGAA
>DATDBV010000626.1:0-4874 GCA_036524715.1 Nakamurella sp.
TGCCGGCGTATCGGGCCCGCAAGTAGGTTGCGGTTCCGGCGCCGTCGATGAAGGGATACGAACAGCCCCGGCACGTTGTCGAGCACCGCAGCGCCCACCGCACCGGCCGCGCCCAGGCCGCCGACGGTGAACCCCGTGCCCGGACCGACCCGTCGGCCCCGCCGCTGCCAGAACCGGCCAACCGGAGAGGCGGCCAGCGCGGACCCCGGGGTGAACAGCGCTGATGGTGGATGTCCCACGCGGCATGGCCGACGAGCGCTCCGGCGACCAGCAGGCCGCCGACGGTCGCATCCAGGCGCAAGGCGCATGTGCTGCCATGAGTATTCGCCGGATTCCTGCCGGAGACCGGCGCACAACTCGGTCAGGCGGCCACCGGCATGGCCGCAGAGCGGCACTGAGGGCCGAATTCGGTCGGATGAATGCATGTCCCGGACCGGGCCCTGGCGGCGGACTGCGGGCCGCGAGGGCGCGGAGCCTGTCAACCTGAGTGAGGCACCCCGTGGTGGCAATTACTGAGCAGGGTCCTCCCACTCCCACGGTGGTGGTGGTGGTGATGCGACGGAGGTTCGATTGGGCAGAGCCGAGTGGGGCCGTGGCCCGGCGTCGAGCCGGCGGCGTGGGTTGGGCAGCTCGGGGAGACGCGCCGCGCGGGTATCGCGCCGCCCCTCCGGCGTCAAGGGTCGCTGCGCGATCGCTGCGCGACGGCCTGCGGCCGCCCTGGACCCCGGAGCCTCTGCGGCACCTGACAGGCCCACTACGTGGGCAGGCCACGGCCTGCCCCCCACGCCCAGGTCGGCCAACAGGAACGCGACCGGTTTGGACGTCATCGACGAGCCGCGATCGGCGTGGATGGTCAACTGGTCCCGTCCGATGCCCGGCTTGGCGCAGGTCTGCCGGATCAACACCTCGGCCAGGCCGGCGGTCCGGAGCCGACCCGTGTTTCACACCGCCTGCGTGGCTCGCCGCTGTTGTGGGAACAGCACAGAGTCATGCGGACAGTCATCAGCGGCAACGTCGGCACGGCGCTGCTGCGCCACCTGACCGATCGACGCCCGGACGATCGGATCATCGCAGCGTGTCGTGTACCCGCCAACCGGCCCGGTCCTGATCCGTCATGATCGTCGGCTTCCATGCCTCGCATGAGCAGGTCCATCCGCGCCTCCTGCGGGACGCCGCCGTCCAGGCGGAGAACGCGGGATTCGACGGCGTGATGTGCTCGGATCACCTGGCGCCGTGGACCCGGCAGCAGGGTCACTCGGGCTTCGCCTGGTCCTGGCTGGGTGCGGCGCTGCAAGCGACACAACGGATTCCGATGGGCTGCTTCCACGCCCCCGGTCAGCGCTACCATCCGGTCATCTCCGCCCAGGCCTTTGCGACGCTGGCCGCGATGTTCCCCGGGCGGCTGCCATGGGTTGCGGTCGGCGCCGGTGAGAACCTCAACGAGCACGTCACCGGGGCGTCCTGGCCGACCAAGCCGGTCCGGATGCGCCGCCTGGTGGAGTGCGTCGAGGTGATGCGTGCCCTGTGGCGCGGCGATGAGGTCACCCACGACGGGTTGGTCTCCGTGCACGAGGCGAGGTTGTGGTCGCTGCCGGACGAGCCGCCGGTCCTGGTCGCCGGCGCGGTCAGCGTCGAGACGGCCCGCTGGGCGGCCGGCTGGGCCGATGGACTCATCACCGTCAACCAGCCGCGGGACACGTTACGCGCGATGATCGACGCGTACCGCGAGGCGGGCGGTCGTGGGCCGCTGCGGCTGCAGGTGCATCTGTCGTACGCGCACGATGAAGGAGAGGCGTTGAGCATTGCAGTCGAGCAGTGGCGGGGCAACTGCGTGCCGACCACGCTCGCCTGGGACCTCACTCGGCCGGAGCAATTCGAGGCGGCCACCCGGCATGTGCCCCCGGAGGAGGTCGCTCGCAACGTTCGGGTGTCTGCAGACCTGTCCAGGCACCGCGACTGGATTTACCAGGACGCCGAGCTCGGCTTCGACGAGGTGTTCCTGCACCATGTGGGACCCGACAATTCCGTCTTCATCGAGGATTTCGGGTCATCGGTGCTACCTGCCGTGCGAGGTCCGCAATGAGGGCGATGATCGCCGGCGACCTGTGGTGGAAGACCGCCGTCATCTACTGCCTGGACGTGCAGACCTACTGTGACGGCAACGGCGACGGGATCGGCGACTTCCAAGGACTCGCGGAACGGCTCGAGCACCTGGTGGACCTGGGTGTCACGGTGATCTGGTTGATGCCGTTCTACCCGACTGCCGACGTCGACGACGGCTACGACATCACCGACTTCTACGCCGTCGACCCGCGATTGGGCACGCTCGGCGATTTCGTGGAATTCATGCGGACGGCGCGCACGAAGGGGCTGAGGGTCATCGCCGATCTGGTGGTCAACCACACCAGCGCGCAACACCCCTGGTTCCGCTCCGCCCGCCGCTCCCGGGAATCGCCCCATCGCGACTGGTACGTGTGGCGGGACGAGCCGGGACCCGAAAAACCCGGCGACGTCGTGTTTCCCGATGCCGAACGCAGCATCTGGACCAAGGACCGCACGGCCGGCCAGTACTACCTGCACCGCTTCTACCGCAGCCAGCCCGACCTGAACGTGGCCAATCCGCGAGTCCGCGACGAGATCGGCCGCATCGTCGGCTTCTGGATGGAGCTGGGATTGTCCGGCTTCCGGGTCGATGCGGTCCCGTTCCTGCTGGAAACGGACTCCTTGCCGGACGCGATGGCGTCCCTGCCGCAGCCCCACGACTACCTGCGCGACCTGCGGTCGTTCCTGAACCGGCGCTCCGGTGACGCGGTGCTGCTCGGCGAGGTGAACCTGACCCACGACCAGTCCCGCCGGTTCTTCGGCGACGAGGACGGCGACGAGCTGACGATGCTGTTCGACTTCCCCACCATGCAGGCGATGTATCTCGCGCTCGCCCGGAAGGAGGCCGGACCGCTGCGTTCGGCCCTGCTCGGCCGGCCGGAGAGCCCCAAGGACTCCCAGTGGGCGGTGTTCGCCCGCAACCACGACGAGCTCACCCTGGACAAGCTCAGCGGTGCCGAACGTCAGGAAGTGTTCGACGCGTTCGGTCCGGAGCCGGACATGCAGCTGTACGGGCGCGGTCTGCGCCGACGGCTGCCGACGATGCTCGACGGCGACCTGGCCCGAATCAAGCTCGTCTACAGCCTGACGCTGTCGCTGCCGGGCACACCCACCCTGTTCTACGGCGAGGAGATCGGACTGGCCGAAAACCTCGATCTTCCCGGTCGCCTCGCGGTTCGCACCCCCATGCAGTGGAAACCCGGTGCCACCGGCGGGTTCTCGTCGGGCGCTGATCCTTCGGAGCAGGTCCGGCCGTTTCCCACGGGCCGGTACGGCCCGGACGCGGTGAACGTCGCCGATCAGCGGCACGACCCTGACTCGCTGCTCGCGTTCGTCCGGCAGCGGATCCGGACGTACCGCGAATGCCCGGAACTCGGCTGGGGCGTCATGCAGATCGTGGACCACGATACGGCGCCGGTCCTCGTGCACCGCTGCGACTGGGCCGGTGGCTCGGTGTTGTTGTGCCACAACCTCTCCGATCAGCCGCAACTGGTTCACCTGGTGCAGCCGGACGAGCCCGCGGGTACTCGATGCGTCGACCTGACCGATCCGCGGGTCGAGTTCCGGACCGGTGCGGGCGGAGTGCTGGATCTTGATCTGGAGCCCTACGCGGCCATCTGGTTCCGATTGTTCTCCGACAGCGACCGAACATTGATCTGAGCGGTGAGCACTCTGATTGGCCGGCGGTCGGGCGGGTCCTCACCTGTCGCCCGCACGCGATGGCTGATGGCGGGCTCGTCCGGGCCGGCGGAATCCGGCGGTAGTCAACCGACGAGATTGCTCGGCCGCACGCTGACGGGGATCGGACCGGCGACCGTCAGCGGCCCGTGCGGCTCGCCTGCCCGCTCGGGCGATACCCGCATTCGACCAGGTCGAAAACACGGATGGACGGGACGGCCGGGTCGACGATCAAGTACTTGGCAATCTCGCCCTTGGCATACCTGGCCAGTTTGATCATGCGCGCGGTGCCCGTCGAGGCGACCTCGTCCGGCCGGAGCTGCCGGCGAACCAGATTGGTGGCGATCCCGTACAGCCAGGCCCGTGATCCGCTTTCGCCCGGTCGCAGCCGTCTCGGCCGGCCAACGCCGCCGGGAACGTCTCGGCGACCAGGTCGTCCCCGGATCGCACCGACCCGCCGGTTCAAATACCGGTACAAGCCTGGCGGAGCCCCCATTGATCCATGGAGGTTGACCTTCGGCTGAAACCGGCGCCGACATCCAACACTGACGATGTGCCTCGACAGCGAGGGCGTCCATCGGGATGATCGCCGATCGATCGGTGACCAACCGTCGAGGAGGTGTCCCCCGACATGGGTTTGCCGTGGGCGGCAGGTAGGTCGGTCCCACGCAGGACGCGGTGACAGTGCTGGAGTGGATGGAGGCGGCCTCGACAGGACAGGCAAACCGTCGATGATTTCCGCGTCGAGGCGTCACGAGGGGACGGGGAGACTGATCTCACTTCTCGGGGTACACCGGTGTCCTCCGTCAAGGTTTGGACGGACGGCCATCAGGCTCAATCACCGCGGATTGGTGACGCCGAATCTGCCGCGAATCGTTGCAGTCGACGTCACTGCCGACATCGTGAGATCGTGAGATCGTGACCTCGTGTACCTGCTCCCCGGCGATCGCCTCGATGCTGTGCACGCGTGGTTCACCCCAGAGGACCCCGGCCCAGTGATTTTCTCGCACGTCCGGCACTCCGGAATCGGCCGCTGCATGGTCGACCGATGGCCCGATCCCCGTGCGGTGCTCGTCGAGTCGGGCGGGAACTAC
>DATDBV010000627.1:0-5637 GCA_036524715.1 Nakamurella sp.
GCATCCATCAACCGCAGCAGGTTGGCCTCCGCCAACTCATCGTCGCCGCGGGCTAGGGGACCGGCGACCGGGCCGCCCAGGCATCCGGTCAGCACGATCAAGCCCTCACCGTGCTCGGCGAGCAGGTCGAAGTCCGCGAGAGGTCTACCACGGAACGACTCCTGAGCCTTGTTGCTGATCTTGACCAGGTTCAGCCAGCCGGCCGGGGCGGCGGCCAGCACCGTCAGGTGCTGGTTCGACTTCCGCTTCGTGCCGGACTGCTCCTCGCCGCCGTCGATGTCAGCCGCGTCGCCGGGCACCTGGATGATCTGCGGGTCAAACCGGGAGCCGATCGCCAGATAGAGCTCACTGCCCAAGATCGGCTTGATGCCGGCCGCCTTGCACGCGTGCGCGTGCTTCCACGCCCCGGCGAGAGTGCCGTGGTCCGTGATAGCCAGCGCCTGCTGGCCGTCTGCCGCAGCCGCGGCCACAACGTTGCCGACTCGTCCCATCCCGTCCAGCAAGCTGTACTCGGTGTGCGTGTGGAGGTGGACGAAGCCGTCGGAGGGTCGGGCCATGCCGATCAGGTGTGCGGCAACGCCGGACTCACCAACCCGGCGCGGTCACTGCCCACGGCAGAGTCACAGGGCAGCTGCTGCGGAGGCCCGCAGCATCGCCAATGCTCCGCTCGGCCGGGCGTGTTGAGGCCGCCGCTCGGCCGGCTCACCTGTCCACCGGTCCTGCGTCTCCCACAGGTCGTGGGCGGCTAGATCGGCGGCGTCGTCGGGATGGAACTCGCCCAGTACCGACCGGACCGCACCCATCATCTCGGCATAGTCGTCCGGACCGAACCCGTGCACCCGGCCGACCAAAGCCCGATGCCGCAGGGCGATCTCGGCGACCACCACCGCCTCGGGCACGGCGTGCTCAACGCTCACGTCCAGCCCGGCTTCGGCCAGCGCCTCGACGGCGTCCCACACCAGCTGGGCGGAGAAGCACTCGTGGTACAGCCGCACCAGGTTGCCGCGGACGGTGTCGTTGGCGGCCAGGTACATCCGGATCGGGGCCAGCGGGCCGCTCATCGTCCCACCGCAGCAGCGGTCCGGGTCCGGCCCTGCAGTGAATGCGTCCAGGCGGTGTGGATCGCCGCGTGCGTGTAGGCGGCCCACCAGTCCCGCAGCTCGTCACGCCACGCGGCCACAGCGTCGGACTCGGTCAGGTAGTCCTCCCGGACCCGGTCCAGCGAGATCGGGTGGGCTGTGTCAGGGTCGAGGAATCCAGGATCCAGGTCGTCGGGGTCGGTGTCTTCCATCTGGTCCCACCGGGCAGAGGCCCGCTCGATCTCGACGAGATGCCCGGCCAGCTCGTCGCGGTACAGACCGGGCAGGTGCCGGGTCAGCACCGCTCGGACCTGCTCGCGGGTCAGCAACGCGGGAAGCCCGTCCTCGTGGTCGGGCAGGCCGGCGCGCACCACAGACATCAGGTCCCCGCTGCAGGCGTCACCGGCGCCCATCCATGCGACCGGGTGCGGAACGCCGGACCTCGGCGCGGCCGAAGCATCCAGGTCGAGGTCGGACTCGGCGAGGCCGCTGGAAGCGAACTGGCCACCGGCGGGCGAACCAGCGGGACGGCGTGCAGGTGTCGAGGTGCTCACACCACGCAGGTGTGCGGCGCTCAGTTAGCCAGCCAACAAGAGCGACGAGGCCGCATTGTCGACTGGTTGACGGTGGCGGCAGATGCGAGCAGCCGCCCGGCCCGAAGGCCGAGCGGCTGTCCATCCACGCGCGGGTCACCTTCTCCGCGATATAGCCGGTGACCACAGTGGCCACGGTGACCAAGGCCCACAGGACCACGGCCTGCACCATGACCGCGCAGGCAGCCAGGAGGAAGCCGATGAACATCATCACCGGCTGCCCGTTGTCGCGCTCGAAGGCGACGTAAGCAGTGGCGATGATCCCGACGAACAGGACCAGCCCAGCGATCATCGAGCCGATCCCGATGGTCAGCGAAGCGATGTGGAGAACACCTTGCTCGCCCGGCGTGCCCGAAGCTGAACGCCCTCAGCGGGTGTCGTCGGGGCGATGGTTGTCCCGGCCATCAGGACCACGAGACCTTGTGGCCCTTGGCCCAGGCATAGACGTCGTCGTTGTCGTAGACCAGCGAGACCTGGGTGGCGCACTTCCCGCGCCCCTCGTCGTAGCCCTCGACCGCCAGGTAGTAGGCCTTGCCCTTGCCGGTCCACCAGTTGGCCATGCGCGGGTTGTCCTCATCGTCGATCTTCGACTCCCAGCCCGCGCCCTTGACGATCTTCTGGACCTCGCGGAGCGTGAGGCACTTCTGCTTGTCGGCCTCGCGAACGGCCTTCCGGCCCTCCTTGACCGTGACGCTGCCCTCTTTCTTGTAGACCTTGGCCGCGTCAGCAGTCGGGGCGGTCAGCGCGAGGCCTCCTGCGCCGATGGCAACCGCAGCACCGACAGCGGCGATGCGGGTGATGATCTTGCTCATGGTTCTTTGTTCCCCCTGAAACATGGTGATGGCTGAGGCTTAGTTACCCCGCTCACCAGAGAATCAGGAGGCCCGAACGGAGCGGCCAGTCCCACGCCCGGGTCAAGAAGATCATCGGCGGGTCGGCCAGATTCAAAGACACGGATGACTGGCTCCCGCTGTACGGCTGGCCCGCCGACGACGGCAGCTACCTGTACGCCTTCGGTTTCGCGGACGGCCAACTCTGGTACCGCGACCAGACCAGACTCTGATCGGCACCCCCTCGGACTGAGCCTTCAGCTCCCGAGAAGGGTGCTGCGCCACCAGCGGTTCTCCATCCGGTCCGCCTCCTCCTCGGCCTGACGCGAGCCGACGAACTCGTCCTCCGGCCGGGTGTAGAAGTCGTCGTTGTCGCCGTAGCCGGAGGAGCCGTGCGCCCAGCGGGGCAGTGGCGCGCCGATGTCGGCGAAGTCCGTGTCGGAGGGGGTCCAGTCGGCGTCGGTCGGTGCCGTCGGGTCGACCAGGGTCAGGTCCACGCCTGACTCGGTGCGGCGGGTCGGGGCGAAGCGGCCACCGGCGGGAGAGCCGGCGGCGTGGCGGGCAGGATTGCTGTGCTCGTGCTCGGGTGCGCTCATATGACCCAGGTGTGCGGCGAAGCCTGATCCAGCAGTACGTGTGGTGTCGGAGCTCGGGTCTACCGTTTGGACGTGACGGTCGAGCCGGTGCGCCAGCAGCCCCTGCCCTTGGTGGGCGGCGAGGCCGCGACGCGGCTCGAGGCGCTGCTGCAGGAGTCGACGGCGGCGGAGACTCGGCGGGCCTACCGGGCCGACTGGAACGCATGGCTGTACTGGTGCGACCGCACCGGCAACGTCGCCCGACCGGCCGACCCGCACATCCTGGCGGTGTACCTGGCGGAGATGTCGGCCCTGCTCGACGCGCGCGGGCGACCCATCTACGCCCCGAGCACCCTGGCCCGTTGGGTGGCCGGCATCAACCACGGGCACATCGGCGCCGGCTTCGACCCGCCTGGTGCCGCCCCGGTCGTGTCGGCTGCGCTGTCGGGGATCCGGCGGCAGGCGCAGCGACCCGTCCACAGGGTGCGCGCCCTCACCCTCGACCTGCTCCGCACCGTGGTCGCCGGCATCGACCTGCAGACCTGGCCGTCCGCGGTGATCGGCCACCGGGACCGGCTGATACTGCTGCTCGGGTTCGCCACCGCGATGCGCCGCTCCGAGCTGGCCGGGCTCCGGGTCGGCGACGTCGTCGACGCAGGCGGCGAAGGGTTGCGGGTGAGGCTGCGCCGCTCCAAGACCGACCAGGAAGGCAGCGGCCAGTGGCGTCCGGTTCCGGTGGCCTCCGCGCCCGCCGACTGCGCAGTGTGCGCCTGGATCATCTGGCGACGACTGTGCCGCCTGACGGGATCCAGGATCAGCATGATGGAGCGGGTGCTGGCATTCGACCCCGACCGACATATCTGCACGAGCTTCCGGGAGCCCGAGCTGACTGGGACCGGCCCGCGGTCGGCAACCATGCCGGACCCGGGGGTGGTAGCGGCCGGGCCGCTGCTGCGGACGTGTCGCCGCGACGGTGTCGTCCACGATGCGCCCATGTCCGGGTCGGCGATCAACGCGGTGGTGAAGCGGCGGGTGCACGCCGCCGGGCTGGACGAGACCCAGTTCGGGGCACATTCGCTGCGGGCCGGTTTCGTCACCCAGGCGCTGCGCGGTGGCGCCGACTACGCCGAGGTGATGCGCCAGACCGGACACTCGAGCCCGGCGATGGTGCAGGTGTACGCCCGCGAGACCGACCCGCTGCGCGGCAACGCCGTCACCAAGCTGGGGCTGTAATGCTCGACCGGCGGCTCACGCTGTACCTCGACTGGTGTGCCGTGCGGGTCCGGGAACCGTTCCCGCTGACCATGGAGCACCTCGCGGCCTTCACCGCCGACACCGGCAGGGAGCCGCGGGTCGGGTTGATGCGGGTGCTGCGGGCCGAGCAGGTCCGACGCGGCCACCCGATCAGACCACCAGACGACGTTGACGACTGTGGCGCCGGCGCGGACCGTCTGCTCCAGGCGGCGCGGCGGTGTCCGACGGTGACGCGCGGCCCGGTGCGTTGGACCGATGCGGTGACGGGGCGGCGAGACGCGGTGGTGTTGCTGGCCCGCTGGTTGGGATTGACCAGGCGGCAGACCGCGGCCCTGACGACGACCGATCTCACCGATGGTGGTGTGCTGGCAGACCTCGACTGCACCTGCCGGATGGGGGCGGCAGGGGATCTTGCCTGCCCGTCGCACCTCGTGCGGGCGTGGTCGACGCTGGTGCCGGCGCTGCGGACCGGCAGCCGGTGGCGGGTCCAGCAGATCGTCTCCGGCGGCGCCGACCCGGACGGGCACAATCAGGAGCCGGGGGACGGGCCGCTGCTTTTCTCGGTGGACCGACACGGCTGGGCGGAGCCGGACAGGCCGCTGTCGACAAGGACACTGACCGGCATCTGCGCCGTCCGGCTGTCCCACATCTCTCGGCCGCTGACCGGGGTCGCCGACGATCCGGTCGGCGTCGATGCGACGGCTTCGGCGATGGCCAACGTCAGCTGGGACGACCTGTTCGACCGGCTCGACATGATCACAACCGAGCTGGACGCGCGGGCAGCTGAGCTCCTGGTGGAGGCCCACCGCCAGGCCGCCTGGGTGAACGCGGCCTGGACCCCGGCGACCGCTTCGCCGTCGGGTCGCTAGCCGGCAGGTGCCGCGGCGTACACCAACAAGCGGGACCGGACGTCCGGTCCGAGGTCGGCGTTGTGGGTCCTGACATAGGGCCCTGCCCCTGGTTCTTGGACACGCCGAATCCAGCGGTTGTTGCTGGGGAAGCGATGATCCAGAACCATGGCCCGCAGGCACTATTCCGATGAGTTCCGTCGGCAGCCGTTGAATTGTATGAGTCCACTTCGGGGGCGGCGATGACCTTGTGACATCAGCCGCGCAACGCGGTAGCGGAACTGGCGCCGTCGTCGGATTCCTGGGTGCCTTCGGGAAGATCGTCATCAATGTCACCTGAGCGCCGGCGCCGTCCACGACCGACATCCG
Source organism: Nakamurella sp. (assembly GCA_036524715.1). Taxonomy (GTDB): domain Bacteria; phylum Actinomycetota; class Actinomycetes; order Mycobacteriales; family Nakamurellaceae; genus Nakamurella. Next base: position 5,549 of record DATDBV010000627.1, read on the forward strand.
AGCACGAGTGCAGGGAGGGGACAACCATGTGGAACCGGGTGAGGTCAGCGTCGCACACATCGACAGCTACGGCTTCAACCATGTTCTTG
>DATDBV010000628.1:0-5295 GCA_036524715.1 Nakamurella sp.
TAGGTCTCGCCGGGTCCGGGCGCTCCCGCCTCCTCGGCGGCGATGAGCTCGACGGTCATCCGCACCTCACCCTGGACGAAGGTGATCAGCGTCATCACCGCCATCACCTTGTCCCCGGCGTCCAGGCCGGTGTCGTCCAGGGTGCGCAGGGCGGCGTCGAACCAGGCGAGGTTGCGCGGCCCGGTCGGCGGCCCGGCCAACGGGATCTGCACGTACCAGGCGTGCCGGCGCAGCTCGGCGAGCACGGCGGTGGCCCAGTGCCGCATGGCCTCCCGCCAGCCCGCGCCGGCCGGCGGCGCAGGTGGTGCGGTGAGGGCGGCGTCGCTCATCAGCAGCAGCAGCTCGTCCTTGCTGTCGACATAGCGGTACAGCGACATCGTCCCCGCGCCGAGCTGTCGGGCGACCCGGGCCATCGACACCGCGGCCAGACCCTCCGCGTCGGCCACCTCGATCGCCGCCTCGGTGATCTGCTCGACACTGAGCCCGGCCTTGGGCCCGCGCCGGGGGGGCTGCCGTAGCCCCCACAGCAGCGCGACGCTGCGCGGGAGCTGGTCCGGCTCGGCCATGGGTTGTTCGGTCATCGCGAGGGGAGTCTAGTTCAGGCTGGACAACAACTGCGTACGTGCTACTCTTCTGCGTATGTCATACGCATCGCGTATGAGCTACGCAGAGAAGGGAAGTGTGTCGATGATCGTCGAGGTGGAGGGTTTGCGGAAGGCCTTCGGGTCGACCCCGGTGCTGGCCGGAGTGGACTTCGCCGTCCCCGAGGGAAGCGTGCTGGGCATTCTGGGTCCCAACGGCGCCGGCAAGACCACGACCGTGCGGATTCTGACCACGCTGCTGCGCCCGGACGGCGGCACCGTTCGGGTCGCCGGGCACGACGTCGTCCGCGAGCCCCGGCAGGTCCGGGCCGCGATCAGCCTCACCGGGCAGTCCGCCGCGGTCGACGGCGGTCAGACCGGCCGGGAGAACCTGGTGATGATCGGCCGACTCATGCACCTGCCGCGGGCACTGGCGCAGCACCGGGCGGACGACCTGTTGGACCGCTTCGAACTGGTCGCGGCGGCATCCCGGCGAGTGGCCACCTACTCCGGCGGCCTGCGGCGCCGCCTCGACCTGGCGATGAGCCTGATCGGCCGGCCGCGGGTGATCTTTCTGGACGAGCCGACCACCGGGCTGGACCCGGCCAGCCGGCTGGACATGTGGTCGGCCATCCGGGAACTCGTCGACGACGGCACCACGGTCGTGCTGACCACCCAGTACCTCGAGGAGGCCGACCGGCTGGCCGACCAGATCGTGCTGATCGATGGCGGCCTGGTCGCCGCCCGCGGCACCGCCGCGGAGCTCAAGCGCACAGTCGGGGGCAGTCGGCTGGAGTTCACCTTCCCGTCCGGAGACGCGTGGGCGCTCGGCCGCGAGCTGCTCGCGCCGGGTGCCGCCGACGCCGGGTCGCTCACCGTCGACGTGCCGTCGGACGGCAGCGCAGACGACCTGCGCCGGCTGCTGGCCCGGCTGGACGGCGTGCCGCTGCTCACCGTCACCGAGCACTCCCCCACCCTCGACGACGTCTTCCTGACCCTCACCGGCCACCGTGCAGCGGCCGAACAGGGCACCCGACAGGAGGTTTCGGCATGACCGCGTCGACCACCGCCCGGCCGGCCGGCACCTACCTGGCCGACACCGCTACGCTGATCGGCCGCAGCATCCGGCTGACCCGCCGCGACGCCGACACCCTGCTGATGTCGATCGTGCTGCCCGTCATGTTGATGTTGCTGTTCGTGTTCGTGTTCGGCGGCGCGATCACCACCGGCACCGAGTACGTGACGTACGTGGTGCCCGGGATCATCCTGCTGTGTGTCGGCTACGGCGCGTCGACGACGGCGATGTCGGTGGCCAAGGACATGCACGAGGGCATGATCGACCGCCTGCAGACCCTGCCGATCCGCTCCTCGTCGGTGCTCACCGGGCACGTGATCGCCAGCGTCGCCCGCAACGCGCTCGCCGCCGTCGTCGTGTTCGCGGTCGCGTTCGTGTGTGGCTTCCGGCCGACCGCATCGGCCGCCGAATGGGTGGCCGCCGCAGGGCTGTTGCTGCTCTACGTGCTCGCCCTGTCCTGGCTGGCCGCCGCGCTCGGACTGCTGGCCGGCAGTGCCGAGTCGGCCGGCATCATGAGCTTCTTCATGCTGTTCCTGCCCTACTTGAGCAGCGCGTTCGTGCCCACCGACACCATGCCCGGGGTGCTGCGAACGATCAGCGAACATCAGCCGGTGACGCCCGTCATCGAGACGGTGCGCGGCCTGCTCACCGGCACCACCATCGGCACCAGCGCGGTCTGGGCGATGCTGTGGTCGGCCGGGCTGCTGGTGGTGGCCTTCGTCGGCGCCGCCCTGCTGTTCCGTCGGCGCACTCGCCGCTGATCACATTCGGTGCCGCCGTCGGTGCGGCCGACACCACACGGCTCGCGGTGTCGGCCGCACAGCCCCCTTTGGCACGATGGTCCGGTGACCTCATCAGCCGCCCCGGGCGCAGCCTCGACTCCCCGAGTGCTGGCCGGGCGCTACCAGCTCGATTCGGTCATCGGCAAGGGCTCCATGGGCACCGTGTGGGCGGCCACCGACCTCGTGCTGCATCGCAACGTGGCGATCAAGGAGATCGACTTCCCTCCCGGCACTCCGGCCGCCGAGCGTCGGCAACTGGAACAACGGACGCTGCGGGAGGCGCGGGCGATCGCCGCCCTGTCCAACCCGTACGTGATCACCCTGTTCGACATCCTGACGGTGGCCAGCGGTCCGGTCATCGTCATGGAGCTGTTGCACTCCAGGTCGCTCGCGGACATCCTGCGCAAGGTCGGCCGGCTGCCCGACGGGCAGGCGGCCACCATCGGCATCGCGGTCGCGTCGGGCCTGCTCGCCGCCCACGCGGCCGGCATCACCCATCGGGACGTCAAGCCGGCGAACGTACTGATCTGCGACGACGGGCGGATCAAGCTCACCGACTTCGGCATCGCCCGCAGCTCGGCGGAGAACACCATGACGGCCACCGGGCTGCTGCTGGGCTCGCCCGCCTACATCGCCCCGGAGGTGGCCAGTGGAACCGCCGCCGGCCCAATCTCCGACGCCTGGAGCCTCGGCGGTCTGCTGTTCGCCTGCACCGAGGGGCGGCCCCCGTTCGACCAGGGCACCGCGATCGCCACGCTCACGTCGGTGGTGAAGGATCCGGTGCCACCGCACCCGTACTCCGGCCGGCTCGGCGCGGTCGTCTCGGGGCTGCTGGTCAAGACACCGAACCTGCGGATGCGGATCGACAAGGCGCTGCAGATCATGCGGGGCATCGCCGACGACCCGTCCGGCACCTATCTGGCCGCCGTCTCGCGGCTCCCCCGAGAGGAGTGGCCCGGTTTCGGCCGGGCCGAGACCGGCTCGACCCCGTTGCCGCCACCTCCCGCCGGCGGTCCCGGAGCGCGACCCACACCGCCCCCGATCCCGGGTGGCCCGTCCGCCCGGGCCACCGGTGGCGCCGCCGCGGCGCAGCGGTCGACCGCCGGTCCGGGCGCCCCGCTGCACGCAACCCGGCGACCGCCGGCGGCGGCCGACGCGTCGTTCCCCGGTGGGCCGTCCACGCCGCCTGTCGGCCCACCACCCACCGGTCCCCCATACCCCGGCGCAGCCCGGCCGGTCGACTCCGGCCAGCTCAGCGGGCACATTCCGCTGCCCGGGATCGCCCGAGCCGCGAGTCAGGCCGGCCCCGGGTTCGGCGCCGCGCCGTCGGAGCCGCTGCCGCCGCCGCCGTGGGCCCGGTCGGGGGCCGCCGCCCTGCCGGCATTGCCGGACCAGGTCCCGGAAACCTCGGCCCGGACCCGCATCATTGCCGCGGTGGTGGTGGCGGTGCTTGCCGCACTCGCCGGTTTCTTCGCCGTCCGGCTGATCGCCGACGCCGCCGACGACAGCGCCGCCCCGGCCGCGGTCGTGTGGACCGACACCGCGGCGGTGGGCGATGGGATGCCGCCCGCGGAGGAACGGCCGGTCTGACACAACGTCGCCCCGGACGGGGCGCTCGCAGGCTCCGCGCCCCTCGCCGGGACGCCGTGCCGGTGCCGATGGTTCACTCGCTGACGCTCGCTCACAGCAGAAGTTCCGCGCGGAGCACGGTCCGTCCCTGTCCCGCCGACTACGCTCCGGGCATGTCCGCCGATGCCGCCACCGACACCCGCGCCGTCGCCGAGGAGGCCGCGTCCGCGATCGCCCGGGCGACCGGCGTGCTGCACCATGACGTCGCCCTCGTCATGGGCTCCGGCTGGCTGCCTGCGGCCGAGCGGCTCGGCTCCGCGACCGCCGAGCTGGACGTGTCAACCCTCCCCGGATTCGCCCCGCCCGCCGTTGAGGGGCATGCCGGACGCATCCGTTCCGTACCGGTCGGCGACAAGCGTGCCCTGGTGTTCCTGGGCCGCACCCACCTGTACGAGGGTCGTGGCGTGGCCGGCGTCGCCCACGGGGTCCGCACCGCCGCGGCCACCGGGGCCCGGCTCATTGTGCTCACCAACGCCGCCGGAGGCATCCGGGAGGGCATGAAACCCGGTGACCCGGTGCTGATTTCGGACCATCTGAACCTGACCGCGTTGTCCCCGCTGGCCGGCGCCACGTTCGTCGACCTGACCGACCTTTACTCCCCGCGGCTGCGTGCCCTGGCCCTGCAGATCGATCCCACGCTGACGGAAGGGGTCTACGCGCAGCTGTCCGGCCCGCACTTCGAGACACCCGCGGAGATCCGGATGCTGCGCGTCCTGGGCGCCGACCTGGTCGGGATGTCGACCGCGCTGGAAGCGATCGCCGCGCGGGCCGACGGCGTGGAGGTGTTCGGCTTGTCGCTGGTCACCAACGTGGCTGCGGGGATCACCGGCGAGCCGCTCAACCACGAGGAGGTGCTCGCCACCGGCCGGGCCGCTGCCGGGCGGATGGGCGACCTGCTGGCGGAGCTGGTGACGAGGGCGTGACGGCGGCAACCGGCCATCTGGACCCCGATCTGCGGGACGGGGCGATGCGCTGGATCGCCGACGACCCGTCGGACCAGGACCGCCTGGAACTGCAACGGGTGCTGGCCCGGGCCATGGCCGGAATCGCCGACAGCACCACCGATCTGGCCGACCGGATGGCCGCCCCGCTGACCTTCGGCACCGCCGGCCTGCGCGGGCCGCTGCGGGCGGGGCCGAACGGGATGAACCTGGCCGTGGTGCGTCGTGCCGCTTACGGCATCGGTGAATTCCTGCGCACCACCGGGGAGCGCGGCGGAACCGTGGTG
>DATDBV010000629.1:0-10060 GCA_036524715.1 Nakamurella sp.
CGCCCGCCGGTTCCTGATGGCCCACCACATCCGGCTCCGTCGACCGGACCGAGCCTGGCACACCGGACCCGACATCGAAGCCGACCAGGCCGAACTCGCCCGCGAGTCGAACGCGGTCAGCGAGTACCTGTCCACCATGACGGTGACGGATCCGACGGTCGAGGGCGTCACGCCGACGGTTCTCTACGCGAGTTACCGGGTCTGGTGCGAGTCGAACCAGGCCAGGCCGCTGGGCCGTAACACGTTCCTGGCCGCGATCCGCAAGTACACGCCGACGATTCCCGAGTGGAAGCTGCCCGGCGGTCACCCACTGGCCGGGCAGCGTCGGTTCCGGGTCCGGTTGATCTCCGACGAGTGAGCCCGCGGCACTTCCGCGGCACTTCCGCGGCACTTCCGCGGCACTTCCAGCGGCAGTTCTCGATGACCCCGACGACCGTCTCGGCGATGAGGTCGTGATTGTCCGAATTGTCCGCGGCAGTTGCGGCAGTTTTTCCACACAGTCTGATCGGAAATCACCTCCAGGTCGAGACTTGACGAGGTGATATTCCGGTTCGTGGAAGTCGCGGCAGTTGCGGCAGTTTTTCAATACTCATCACGCGCGGGAAACAGATATAGGTCTTATGTCAACACAACATGCTCTCGCGCGCAGGGGGGGGATACGCGGAAAACTGCCGCAACTGCCGCGGACATCCGCGGACATCGGATAGATCATCCCGGCGAGACATCATGTGACATCGGGTTTCTGACGCGGGCGGAATCAAGGGACAATCAGCGACAATCAGGCCATGCCACCAGGCGGACGACGACCAGGCGCGGGACGACCCGCCGGAGCCAAAGACCGCGAACCACGCATCCGGCTACTGAGCAACGAGGAACGGCGGCTCGTCGACAGCTACCGGCGCGAACACGCCGACCTGGCCCTATCCGGCCGGGCCAAGGCGATCCGCTGCCTCATCGACATCGTCGAGAACACCAAGGCCGACGCCAAGGACAGGGTCAAAGCCGCCGCGACCCTGCTCGGCCAGACCGGGGGAATCGCCGTCACCGTCGGCGTCGGCGTCCAGGTCGGCGACCGCGACGACCAGGCATCGGCGGCCGCCTTGGTGATGGCTCGATTGGATGCCCTCGCCGCGGCCGACCTCGCCGAGCGGACGGCGGCCGAGCAGGCGGACCCGTTCGGCGACATTCTCGGCGACGTCGCGCCGTGCACCGGTCTGCCGTGGATCGCCGAGCTGACCGCGGCGGCCGGCGCCGAGCCGGCCGAGCCCGAGGTGATCGACGCGGTGGCCGTCGACGCTCGAGGCGCTCAGAGCGAATCTGACGGTGCCCGGGTGGGATCACCCCACCCCGACCCTGTTCGGCACGCAGCGGCGCAGCCGGCCACCGCGGCGGCGGCCTGGACGCCCAACACCTTCGGCCCGGACGGACTCGACATCGGCTCGAGCCCGGGCCTCGTCGGCTCGGCCGGCTCGACTCCGGTTGACACGGCCCCTATACCGGCACCGGTTGACACGGGCACCGAGCCGGCCGGCGGCCTCGTCGACGCGGGCAGTGGCTCGGCGCGGGTGCACGTCACGGACGCCGGCTACGTGATCACCACGACGGGCAAGGGCACCGGATCCGGGGTGCCGACGGCCCGGTCGACCCGGACGAAACGGCCCAGACTGCCCCGCGATTCCGCTGCGATTCCACCCGCCCCGCCATCGGCGCAGGTCAGCCGGTAGACACCGGCTCATCCCGGCTGAGCAGGGCCACCGGCGATCCAGTCCGACACCTCGCGCTCGGTGACCCGCGTCCACTTCGTGTCGGTGTTGATCGACTCGAAGCTGTCGTTCGGCAGCCATGACCGCGAGCCGAAGTCCCATATCTCGCAGCGCGTGTCGTGCGGCCACCACCACCTGGCCGCGCTGTAGGGCTCGTCGCCGTTGAGTCCGGGCGTGGCGGCCATGAACCACGCGGTCGGCTCAGCGCTCACAGCAGGGCTGCCGCTTCGTCCGCGGCGGCCTCGTCCAAGTCCGCGTAGACCCGCACCGTGAAGTCCAGCGACGAGTGGCCGAGCCACTGCGACGCGGTGGCCGCCGAGATTCCCGGCGTCGCCGTCAGGGCCCGGGCGACACTGTGCCTCAAACCGTGCAACTCGATCCGCGTCAGCCCGTTGGCCGCCGCGTAGGACGTGCACACCTTGCGCCACGCCGCGTTGATCGTGTCGGCCCGGCGTGGCCGTCCGGCCGCGTTGACGATCAGCGGCCCGTCGGTCCGCCCGCCGATCAGCTCGGAGGCCACGGCCCGGAACCGGTCGGCGACCGGCACCCGCCGCTTGGCCTTGCGCGTCTTGACCGGCAGCTCGGTGCGCCCCCGGCCGCCGGTGAGGTGTTGCACGCTGCGCGTCACCCGCACCGCGACGAGCGTTCCGTCCGCGTCGACCTCGCAGTCGGCGACGTCCAGGCCGAGCGCTTCGCTGATGCGCAGCCCGGTCCCGGCGAGCAGGGCGAAGACCGGCGCGTAGCCGAGCTTGGTGGCCTGCTCGTCGACGAGCACCTTCTGCACGTGTTCCAGCGGCCAGGACCCGACGTGCCGGACCACCTTGCGCTTGGTCGGGGCGACGTGCTCGGTGGGCAGCGGCGCGGCGGCGGCCGCGTTGACGTCGGTGAGCCCTTCGCTGATCGCGGCCTTGAGCAGGGATTGCGTCGCGGCCCGGACCTTGGTGAGGGATCCGCGGCTCATCTGCCCGGCCAGGCTCCGCCAGAGCGCGGCGAGCTGGGACGGTCGCAGGTCGGCGACCGGGACGTGGCCGACGGCGGGCAGCACGTGGCGGCTGATGAGCTGGGTGTAGCTGTCCTGGGTGCGGACCCCGAGGTGGCCGGTGTCCCAGGCGGCGGCCCACTGGGCGAGGGTTGCCCGGCCGGTGAGGGCGGGGCTACTGGTGGCGAGCGCGACGGCGGTGGCGGCCCGGTCGGTCAGGGTGCGCTCGACCCATTGCGCGGCCAATTCGACGGTGTCGAACGTCTGGCTCAGCGGGGCGATCTTGCGGCCGCCGACGCGCGGCCGGTTGACCATGCCGCGGTATCGGTTGGTGCCGTCGACGCGGGTGACGGCGTGCACCCCGGCGGGCAGGGCGGGGGTGTCGGTGGCGCTGGTCATGCTGGTTCTCCTGGAATCGGGGGCGGAATCGGGGCGGAATCCTGGCCCCGAAGATTCCGCGACCGGATGCGACTGCACGTCTCTGACCAGTGTATATGATGCTGGGACGGGCGGACCTGCGCTCTCGTAATGAGAAGGTCTGGGGTTCGATTCCCCACAGCGGCTCCGTGCAGTACCCCGCCTGACCGGCACAAACGGTCTCCCTCCGGGGGAGGCCGTTCCTTCCCCCAAGATCAATCCTGCCCGTGGATGCAGGATCTGCCCGCCGCCCAACCCGCGTCCACCAGATCCCACTGGTCCAACGAGCGCGGTTGCACCAGGTTGATACCGGTTGACATGGGAGCCGCTGGACGCGGGCAAGGTGGCCGGGATCGCCACCGGGGTTCGACTGGGCCAGATTCGAGACGCTGACCGAGACCCGGATCGCCGACCCCGACATTTTCGATGTGATCGAGGCCAAGCGCCGGCGGGGCGGCGCGCTGATGTACGGCGGGCCGGGTCTGCTGGTGCCGTGCATGGTGCTGCCGAACATGGACCTCACGGTCCCCGCGCCGACATCCACACCAGCAGTTCAAGAAAGCTGCTCTTGTGGATCTGGGCAAGACGGCCACGGTGGTCGCGGGACCCGGCCGCGCCCAACGGCCGCACCACCCGACCACGCAAGCGAAACGATCATGATCTTGGCCAACCACGGTGGCAAGGTCATCGAACGGGCCGCATTGGATGACAACGGGCCGATCTGCGTGTCACGGGACAGTTGGGGCTACAGCACCACTGGACGCGCCGCCGCTGTTGCTGCTGCCGTGAGTGTCGACGAAGAAGCGCCGACCGTCACCCCACCCGCTAGTGTCCGGTCCGACAATGAATGCAGTTGATCCGGTTGACAGGATGCGGAGGTGTGCCGTGGACGGTCACGACCTGACCTTGCGGCTGGTGGGCACCACCGTGCCGGACGGCCAGCTCCCGCTGACCGACGTGGCCGACATCTGCCGGGCCCTGCAAGAGCTGAATACCCGGGTGAGCCGGTTGGTGGCCGGGAGCCACCCGGTGGGCCGCACCGGCGAGGCCGCGGCGCGGGTGGCGGAGCTCCGTTTCACCGGGATCTCCCAGGGCAGCACCGTGCTGGATGTGGGGTACGGCGAGGCGAACATGCTCCCGGAACCCGGGCTGACCGAGATGGAGGACGAAACCGCCGAGAAGTTCTGGGAGATCATCTCCGGCATCTCCACCGGCCAGCGGCCGGACTGGGCCACCGAGCCGGTGGTCAGGAGCGCCCTGGATCTGGGGGACGCGCTGAGCCACGCCGCTGCCACGGTGCACGTCCGGCGGGCCGACGACCGGCGCGCGGAGTTCCAGCGTGGCTACTTCGCCCGGGGACCGTGGCAGCTCAGCGCCGACACCGTCACCGAGCCACTGGCGGTCAGCGGCGAGCTGAAGGCGGTGGACCTGGATTCCCAACGGTTCCGGATTCGCGATGACGCCGGTAACAACATCCCGCTGCTGGAGGTGCAGAACTCCGAGCAGGCCGCCGCGCTGATCGGGAGCCGGGCGGTGGCGTCCGGTCTTGCCGTCCGCGACCTCCGCGGCGGGTTGAAGGCCGTCACGGCGGCCACCATTGCGGCGGCCAGTGTGCCGGAGGGCTGGCATCCGGGCGGGCGGGTGGACAAGACCTACGACCCCGCGCAGCGCCCGGACGTGGAGCCGATCCCCGGCCTGACGGACGCGGAGTCCGATGACTTCATGGCCGCCATCAGCAGGTGACCGAGCCGCCCGAGCCATCCCGCCCGGTGGTCCTGGACACCGGGATCTGGGGCCACCTGTACGTCAACAAGAAGCCGGACGCGCGGACGCCCTACTGGCGTCGCCTGCTCACCGGCCGGACGCTGGTGATCGCCACCCAGACCCGGGCGGAGGTGCTGTACGGGCTGTACGCCGCCAAGTGGGGCCCAGCCCGGTTGACCGCGGCGACCGCCCGGCTGGACGCGACCAACACGGTGCCGGTGGACGAGGACATCATCCAGGCCTACGCGCGGCTGTCCACGGACTGCAAGGCCGCGGGTCACGCGCTGCACGCCGACAAACACAGCGGGGACATGTGGATTGCCGCCACCGCACTGGTCCTGACGGCAGACCTGCTCTCTGCCGACCACATCTTCCGTGGCGCACCGGGTCTGTACCTGCTGCCGCCGGATGAGCCGTAGCGCCCACCCCGGCGGCCCGCAAGAATGACCGGGTGCAGATTGCACCTCCCCGCGGCCGCAAGCCAAGGGGCTCGACCGCGGGCAACCCGCTGGCCACCACCAGCAAGCTGGCCGGGCACTCCGACCCCGGGGTCACCGTCCGGCAGTACGGCCACCTGCTCCCGGATGCCGCCGACCCGGCCGTGCTGGCCCTGCCCCGACCCCCGGAACCCCCGCAGGAATGTGCGAACGGCACAGGATTGATCTTGAATCCTTTCTCCAATCCTGCAGACCACCCGGGTCACCTGGACAGCATCCCGCTCTGACCAGGTAGAACGCCAACACGCCGGTGGCCAGAAGCCAGCCAGCGCACACTCGTAATGAGAAAGTCTGGGGTTCGATTCCCCACAGCGGCTCGTCCAGGCGCCTCGTAACCCCCCGGGAGCGGGCCGCCTACCATGCGCGCGTGGGTTCGGTGCCGTTCTGGGTGTTCACCAACGCCGGGATGGTCGTCGCCGCCGGTGTCTACGTCTGGTGGCGGCTGGTCCTGGGCACGACCCGGCCGGGCAGCACCGCCCGAGTCGTGGGCACCGTGCTGGCCGCGGTGATCGTGCTGCTCGGGCCGGCCGTGCTGTTCGGGCAGTACGCCCTGCCGATGAACGTCCAGCGCATCCTGGGGAAGCCGGGTTGGCTCGGCTACGCATTCCTGGTCTTCGCGACCACCGCGACCCTGCTGTCCGAACCGGTCCGGGCCTTGTGGTGGTGGCGCCGTCGCCGCGCGGCCAAGCATGAACGACCCCTGCCCTCGCCGGAACACAGCCTGTTCCGGCTGCGGGTCCTGGGGGTGGTCATCGTCGGAGTCGCCGCGGTGATCACCGCGATCGCGGCGACCTCCGCGGGGAACCAGGGCAGCCCGTCATCCTGCTCAGCCATTCGCCGGGTCCGGTGTACGACGCGGCCGACCGCGATGTGGATCTCATGGTCACCGGGCACACCCACGGCGGCCAGTTCTACCCATTCGCGTTGGCCGTCGCGGCGGGCAACCCGGCCCTGTCGGGATGGCACCGGTTCGGACCGACCCAGCTGTTCATCACCAACGGCGCCGGGTTCTGGGGGCCGATGGCCCGCCTGGGTGCCGCGCCCGACATCACCGTGCTCACCCTGGTCACCCCCGGGACGTCCCTGCCCACCGAGAGCTGACTCAGCAGGACGGCGGCGGCGGATACTGGGAGGTGAAGCCGCGGTCGGCCATCGCGCTGATGATCGTCGCGCAGATGTCGCCGAACGCGGCCAACTGCTCCGGGCTCAACGGATCGAACATCGTCGTCTTCACCACCCCGGCGTGACCGGGCGCGAGTTCGAGCAACCGCTCGTAACCCGCGTCGGTCAACTCGGCGACCTGACCGCGACGATCGCCGGGCGCCGGGATCCGCCGCACCCAGCCGGACTCCTCGAGTCGGGCGACGGCATGCGAGAGCCGCGACTGGGACGAGCGGACCACCTCGGCGAGCTGGTTCATCCGCAGGGAGCGACCGGGCGACTCCGACAGCATGGCCAGGATCAGATAGTAGGCATGCGGCATCCCGCCGGTCTGCTGCATGTCCCGCTCGATGCATTCGTTGAGCTGGCCGGACATGCGCAGGAACGAGCGCCAGACCCGTTGCTGCTCGTCGCTGAGCCAGGGGTCGTCACGCATGGGGCGATTATCCCCCATCGGGTCCAGTCGGCCGTTACAGATAGATACTTGAACGCTCAACTAAAATGCGCTACGATACTGACAACGGAGTTCCACCCACCTCGGCGAATCGAGTCGACCATGACCACCACCGAACCCCACCCCGGCGCGAAGATGCCGGTGCTGTACCTGTCCCATGGCGCGCCGCCGCTGGCCGACGATCCGGTGTGGACCGAGCAACTCGCGACCTGGGGCCGCGACGTCGCTCGGCCGACGTCGATCCTGGTCGTGTCCGCGCACTGGGAGGCCGCGCCGCTGGCCGTCGGGGCCACCGAGGCCGTCCCGCTCACCTACGACTTCTGGGGCTTCCCGGAGCGCTACTACCAGGTCACCTACCCGGCGCCCGGTGCTCCGCAGCTCGCCAAGGACGTGGCCGGCCTGCTCGCCCGGCCGGGGCAGCCCGTGCATCAGGATCCGAACCGGGGCCTGGACCATGGCGCCTACGTGCCGCTGGTCGAGATGTACCCCGAGGCCGACATTCCGGTGCTCCAGGTGTCGATGCCCACCCTGGATCCGCGTGGTCTGTTCGAGATCGGGCGCAAGCTCGCGCCGCTGCGCGACCAGGGCGTGCTGATCATCGGCTCCGGCTTCACCACGCACAACCTGCGGCTGGCCACCTTCGGTGACACCAGCAACACCGGCCCGGCCTGGGGCCTGGAATTCGACGCCTGGGCGAAGGAGTCGGTGGAGTCGGGCGATATCGATGCGATCCTGGATTTCGAACACCGCGCCCCGGCCGCCCGGATCGCACATCCCCGGACCGAGCACTGGGCGCCGCTGTACGTCTCGCTCGGTGCGACCGCCGATCAGTGGCAGGACGGCACGACGACCGTCGACGGCTTCTGGTACGGACTGTCCAAGCGCTCGTTCCAGCTGAACTGACCCGGTCCCGTCCGGGGCGGCCGGACCCCGCAGACTGGTGCGGTGCACCGTGACGCGCTGACGCCCGCCGAGATCGGCGCGCTGCACCGCGCGGCCGACCTGGCCGATCGCGGGGCCGCCACTGCCCTGCCCAACCCGGTGGTCGGGTGCGTACTGCTCGCGCCGGGCGGCTGGATCGTCGGCGAGGGTTACCACGAGCGACCGGGCGGCCCGCACGCCGAGGTCGCCGCGCTGACCGCCGCCGGGACGCTCGCCAGCGGTTCGACCGCGGTCGTCACGCTGGAGCCGTGCAACCACTCCGGGCGCACCGGGCCGTGCAGCGAGGCGCTCGTCGCCGCCGGGGTGGCCCGGGTGATCGTCGCCGTCCGCGACCCCTGGCCGCCCGCTGCCGGCGGCATCGCGCGGCTGCGGGCTGCTGGGATCGACGTCGTGGACCTGCCCGGGTTGGCCAGCGATGGGGAGACCGTCGCGGCCATCGTCGCGGCCGAGGATATCAACCGGGTCTGGCTGGGTGCGATGCGCTCGGGCCGGCCGTTCGTCACCTGGAAGGTCGGCATGACGATCGACGGCCGGGTGGCCGCGGCCGATGCGACCAGCCGATGGATCACTTCGCCGGAATCCCGCAGCGACGTGCACGCCCTGCGGTCCCGCATCGACACGATCATCGTCGGGGTGGGCACCGTGCTCGCTGACGACCCGCAGCTGACCGTGCGCGACGAATGCGGCGACCAGGTGGGGCGGCAACCGCTACGGGTGGTCGTCGACTCCGCCGGTCGCACCCCGGCCAATGCCCGGGTGCACGACGATGCGGCCGAAACCTGGTTCGCGACCCGGGAGTCCGCCGGTGATCAGGACGGGCTGGTTGACCCGGCCGCGGTGCTGGCCGAGCTGTGGCGGCGCGGCAAGCGGCACGTGCTGCTGGAGGGCGGGCCCCATCTGGCCGCGTCGTTCCTGGACGCCGGTCTGGTGGACGAGGTGCTGGCCTACGTGGCGCCGACCCTACTGGGGGCCGGGCCCTCCGCGTTGGCGGGGGGCCGGGTGGCCACCCTGGCCGACGCGCATCGGGCCGAGCTCGTCGACGTCACCCGGCTGGGTCCGGACGTTCGGCTGCGCTACCGGGTCTCGAACACGCCAGCGGCGCACCGCGGGTCGTAGCGGTGCGCCACTGGCGTGCCCGGTCCTGGTCGGCTGCTAACAGCCGTCAGGATCCGGCCCGAACGCGTTGTCGTTGACCTGGACGACCTGACCAGCTCCGAACGCGCCGAAGAAGAACGCGATCGACCAGGTCGACGCGTACAGCTTGCCGCCACGGACCAACAGGCCGTTCGGCAGCGTCGCCTGGGCATAGGTGCGCTGGCCGTTCGGGGTGACCTTGACGATCCGGCCAACCTTGGCGATCTCGTTCGGATCGGTCGGGGGCGGCCCCTCGGACAGTCCGCAGAGCAACTCGGCGACAAAGATGTTTCCTCGGCCGTCAACGGCGACACCGGTGGGGGAGTTGAATCCGGTGAGCGTCTTGCGCAGCTTGCCTCTCCAGGCGTCCAGCACGTAGACGCGTCCCTCGCCCGGCGCCTCGCCGCTGAGCCCGGCCACGAAGACCGAGCCCCAGGGTCCATTCGTGATACCGGTCGGCACCGGGTCGCAGCCGGCGTGCTCGGGATCGTTGTTCGGCCTGCCCTCGCACACGCCGGTGGTGACGACGTCCGGGACGAAGAACTCCTCGATGGTCCCCTTGCGGTCCACGCGCAGCACGGCGTTGCCGCCGCCGTCGGTCACCAGGGCGAAGCCCCGATGCGCGCGGTCCTCGACCACCGCGAACGGGTTGGACAGGGAGTCGGGGAAGTCCGGGTTGTCGGTGACTTGCCCGTCCGAGTTGTGCTCCTCCTGGAACTGCAGGAAGTCGGCAACTGGGGTCAATGTTCCACCGGGCCGCCCCACCAGCAGGGACGCGAAACTCGGCGGTACCGGCCCGGTGGCCGGTCCGCGGGCCGCCATCATCTGCTCGTCCGCGGCTGGGCCGCCCTCGCTCGGCTCTTCGCCGGTGACCACCGCGATCTTCCCGTTGATCAGGCTCGCGCCGGAGGCACCGGCCACCCCGGTGGCCAGGGGCTTGGTTCCGCCG
>DATDBV010000630.1:0-2974 GCA_036524715.1 Nakamurella sp.
TCTCCACCGGGACGTGATTGCGACAGATCGTTCTGAGCTGTTCGGGATGCCTCGGCATCTGCTGCCCTCCGGGCGGCATCTGCCTCTGCAATCCGCTGCTCTTCGGCGACTCGGGCCGCTTCGGCGGCCTCCGCTGCTTGCCGCTGCTCCTCGGCAACTCGCGCTGCTTCCGCCTCCGCCGCCTTGCGTTGTTCCTCCGCCAGACGCGCAGCTTCCGCGGCTTGAGCCTGCGCGTCGTCAAGCTCGCGGGCAACGGCTACGCGTTGGTGCAGCACCGTGCTGAGCTCCTCGTTGACCAGGTCCTGGCACGCAGCGCGCTGAGAGGCGCTCAACGCACGCCAGACGATGGACGCTCGGTTGTCGTGAATCCAGGTGGACAGCGCAGCCAGCTCGTCCCACCTGGCATCGGCAGTGGTCAGTTCCGCCTGAAGATCCGCCACGGGGGGCACAGTGCTCGGGGTCGCCCCGGACGAATGCACGGCCGTCCGGGAGGGAGTGGAGGCGGTCGATGCTGATGGGCTCACGGATACCCGCCCGCCAGCCGTTACGCCGTCTGCCAAGCACGATGTCCCGAGCCCGGCCTGAGCCAGGACCGACGGGGCGGTGCAGGCGTCCGCAGTGCCATGCAGGCCGACCCGGTCGGAGCGGGCCTGCTCCAGGGCGGCCCTCTCTGTCAACCTGAGGTGAGGCACTCGCTCCCTGACAATCACTGACCCGGAGGGCGGGGATGGAGATCCCCTTTCATGACTACCACGGCGACCGCTTTGGTCCCGACGGCCGGCCTCGGCGATGCTGGTCGGGTGTCCGACGAGCCGCAGCGACGACCGAACCCGGAGGTGCCCGAACGGGCCCGCCGGCGGACGTTCACCGCTCAGTACAAGTTGGACGTCCTGGCCGAGTACGACGCAGCGGAGGACGGCGCGAAGGGCGCCCTGCTGCGCCGCGAGGGCCTGTACAGCAGCCACATCGTGGAGTGGCGACGGGCCCGGGACGCCGGCGCGTTGGCCGGGCTGTCGGCGCCGCGGGGCCGCAGGCGCCGCGACCCGCAGGCCGACCGGATCGCCCAACTCGAGGCGGACAAGCTGCAACTGGAGCAGGAACTGGCCAAGGCCCGTTTCGTGGTGGACGTCCAAGCAAAACTTCACGCGCTCTTGGAGACGATCTCCGAGAGCACGGAGCCCGACACCGGGTCGACGAAGTGACCGACGCCGCGATCACCGAACTCGCCCCGATCATCGGGGTGCGCGAGGCCTGCGAGCGCCTCGGCGCCGCCCAGGCCGGCTTCTACCGGCGGCACCCGCAGTCCCCGACACCGCCACGGCCACAACCGGTCCCGCACCGCGACCGACACCAACCCCGAGCGCTGACCGAACCGGAGCGGCAGGAGATCCTGGACCAGCTGCACAGCGCCCGGTTCGTCGACATGGCGCCGGCCGAGGTGTGGGCGATCCTGCTGGACGAGGGCATCTACCTCGGCTCGATCTCCACCTTCTACCGGGTCCTGCGGGAGGCCGGGGAGAGCAACGAACGCCGACGGCAGGCCACCCACCCGGCCAAGGTCAAGCCGGAACTCGTTGCGACGCAGCCGAATCAGGTGTGGTCGTGGGACATCACCAAGCTGCGCGGTCCGGCGAAGTGGACGTACTACTACTTGTATGTGATCTTGGACATCTTCTCCCGATACGTCGTGGGGTGGATGGTCGCCTCCCGCGAGTCCGCCGGCCTGGCCGAGGTGTTGATCCGGCAGACCTGCGCCAAACAGGGCATCGTGCGGGACCAGTTGACCATCCACGCCGACCGCGGCTCGTCGATGACGTCCAAACCGGTCGCGTTCCTGCTGGCCGACCTGGGCGTCACCCAGTCGCATTCCAGGCCGCACGTGTCCGACGACAACCCGTACAGCGAGGCGCAGTTCAAGACCTTGAAGTACCGGCCCGACTTCCCCGGCAGCTTCGGCTCGATCGAGGCCGCCCGCCTGCACTGCCAGGAGTTCTTCGCCTGGTACAACGACCAGCACCGGCACAGCGGGCTGGGCCTGCACACTCCGGCCGACGTGCACTACGGCCTGGCCGGGGTGGTCCGCGACAAGCGCGCCGCGATCCTGGACGGCGCGTACGCCGCACACCCCGAACGGTTCCCCCGCAAACATCCCGAACCGCCCAAACTGCCCACCGTCTCCTGGATCAACCCACCCGACCCGCCGGAGGACCCGGACAACGCAGCGACCACCGAGGAGGTGACCTCGTGACCCGGCCCGCAGCGAGCGCCGCGCGCGTTGAGGGGCAGGCCGTGGCCTGCCCACGTAGTGGGCCTGACAGGTGCCGCAGAGGCTCCGGGGTCCAGGGCGGCCGCAGGCCGTCGCGCAGCGATCGCGCAGCGACCCTTGACGCCGGAGGGGCGGCGCCGTACCCGCGCGCGGCGCGTCACCCCGAGCTGCCCAACCCACGCCGCCGGCTCGACGCCGGGCCACTACGGCCCCTCTCGGTTCAATCCAATCGAACCTCCGTCGCATCTCCGCCACCACCGTGGGAGGACCCTGCTCAGTAATAGCCACCAGAAGGTGCCTCACTCAGGTTGACAGGCTCCGCGATGGCGGAAGGGACCAAGATGGGATCGGTCAGCGCGGCCAGCGACACCCAGATGACGCCGCCGGTGACGGCGGATCGCAGATCCGCGGCGACGGCCAGGGCGAGCCGGGTCTTGCCGACACCACCCGGACCGGTCATGGTCACCACGCTCACGTCCGCTCGGCGCAATAGATCGGCCACCGCGGCGATCTCCCGCTCCCGCCCGATCATTGGGCTCGGCGGCAATGGGAGACCGCCACCATGACCATCACCGGCCAGGGCAGACACGCCCCGTGGCCGGGCGACCTCTGCCAGGAGTCGGTGATCCTGCGGGGACAGCTCCAGGACCTCGAGCAGCCGCTGAACGGTGTCCCGGTAGGGCCGGTGCAGGCCCCGTTCCAGGTACC
>DATDBV010000631.1:0-5556 GCA_036524715.1 Nakamurella sp.
GTCCACCAACGTGCCCCGAGCAGCCGTGCCGGGACGGAGGAGATGTACGGGACGGACAGCGCGACCACTCCGCCCGGCGCCAACCGGGCCCGCACCTGACGCAGGAACTCGAGCGGGTCGGGCACGTGCTCCAACGTGTCCCAGAAGCAGATCACGTCGGCCGGCTCGACCGGCGCGGCCGCGAGCTGACCGCAGAAGACATCCAGCCCGAGTTCTTCCCGGGCGACCCGTACCCCGGTCCGGGACAGCTCGACCCCGCGGACCCCGTATCCGGCCTCCCGCGCGGCAGCCAGAAACAGGCCGTACCCGCTGCCGATCTCCAGCATCGTCGCCGGCGGGGGGTGGAGCCGGGTGAGGCGCGTCAGCCGCCCGCGCGCCCAGGTCCGCTGCAACGCCATGGCCGGCGACCAGCGGGCGCGATCGCCGTAGACGCCGGCGTCGAAATAGGCCGGCTCGTCATACAGCCGTTGCAGTGCCGCCGGGGCCAATCGGGGCGAGACGAACACCAACTCGCAGACCGGGCACCGGACCACTTCGAAGGGCGGCCGGCGATGCACGAGGCGGCCGGGGACACCGCACAAGCAACATTCCGTCGGCTCGGTGTCGGCGGCCGACCACTGGTGCACCGGGCGGTGGTCGGCGTCGGGCGGTCGGGTGCGGTCGGGCACCGGCATGCCTCCGGAGATCGGGCGATTCGGACCCGGCCACCGTAGCGGAACCGTCCGACAGCCAGCCTTGCCCGCGCGCCCGCGGCGCCACCACCGGTCGGAGTTCGGGTCCGGTCGGAGTTGTCGGCTCGGGCCCGGCGGAGCACGCTGGCGGCATGACTGCCGAGACGTTCGTGATCGTGGGGGCCTCGCTGGCCGGCGGCAAGGCCGCCGAGACGCTGCGGGCGGAAGGCTTCGACGGCCGGGTGATTCTCATCGGCGCGGAGACCGAGCCGCCATACGAGCGACCGCCGCTGTCCAAGGGCTACCTGGCCGGGTCCGACGAGCGGTCCGTGGCGTTCCTGCACGAAGCCGGCTGGTGGGCCGAGAACGACATCGACTGGCGGCCCGGGACCGCCGCCGTCGGCCTGGACCTGCAGACCCGGACGCTGGCCCTGCACCCCACCGACACCGTGGTCTACGACCGGCTGCTGCTGGCCACCGGATCCGCGGTCCGCACCCTCGACGTCGCCGGCGCCGACCTGGACGGCGTCCGCTACCTCCGCACGATCGACCAGGCCGATGCGTTGCTGGAGGCATTCCGCCGCGGCGGGCCGGTGGTGGTGATCGGGGCCGGCTGGATCGGGTTGGAAACCACGGCCGCGGCGCGCGGCCACGGCTGCCCGGTGACGGTGGTGGAGATGGCATCGCTGCCGCTGCAGCGGGTGCTCGGCGACGAGGTCGCCGCCGTCTACCGCGACCTGCACCTGGCCCACGGGGTCGACTTCCGGTTCGGCGCCGGCATCCGGGAGTTACGGGGCACCGGCGACGCCGTGCGGGGCGTCGTCCTCGACGACGGCACCGAGATCCCCGCCACCACGGTGGTGGTGGGTGTGGGCATCCGACCGGTGACCGATCTGGCGTCGTCCGCGGGGCTCGAGGTGGACAACGGCATCGTCACCGACGCGTATCTGCGCACGTCCGACCCGTTCGTCTACGCCTGCGGCGACGTGGCCTCCTCCTTCAATCCGCTGCTGGGCCGGCACCTGCGGGTGGAGCACTGGGCGAACGCGCTGAACGGCGGCCCGGCCGCCGCCGGCTCGATGCTGGGTGGTGAGCAGGAGTACGCGCCGCTGCCCTACTTCTTCTCCGACCAGTACGACCTGGGCATGGAGCACTCGGGCTGGGTGGCCCCCGGGGAGTACGACCGGGTGGTGTTTCGGGGCGACCCGACCGTCGCCGACTCCGCCCCCGAATTCGTCGCGTTCTGGCTGCGCGATGGTGCGGTGCTGGCCGGCATGAACGCCAACGTCTGGGACGTCAACGACGACATCCAAGCACTGGTCAGGGCGGGTCTGCAGGGGCAGCCGGCCGATCCGGCCAAGCTCGCCGATCCGAACGTGCCGTTGCCGGAGACCCTGGCCTGACCCCGATTCAGGCGACCTCCTTGCGGAGGGTCTTGCAGGCTCGCTCCCTCCACCGCGGATGCCGCCGCGGTGTTGGCCACTTCGCTCGGCAAGCCTCGCTCAGGCAACCTCCTTGCGGAGGGTCTCGCAGGCTCGCTCC
This sequence comes from Nakamurella sp., assembly GCA_036524715.1. GTDB lineage: Bacteria > Actinomycetota > Actinomycetes > Mycobacteriales > Nakamurellaceae > Nakamurella. Next base: position 2,214 of record DATDBV010000631.1, read on the forward strand.
CTCCGCCGCGGATGCCGCCGCGGTGTTGACCACTTCGCTCGGCAAGCCTCGCTCAGGCGACCTTCTGCTCGTCGACCGTGGCCGGCGACCGCTCCCGCAGCACCGACGCGATCCGTTCGGTGACCTCGGCGTTGATCACCCCGTGCTCCTCGCTCAGCGGCCGGACGATCAGGTAGCGCTCGGGCGTGTAGGACACCCGATCCCGGTACGCCTGGGACGGATCGACCCGCTCGTCCTCGGCGTCGTGGTCGGCGGGCGCGGACCCGGGCTCCACCACCGGCGGCGGATCTATGACATCGGGCGATGGAGCCTGCGATCCCACCGCGGTGCGGGCGGCTGGAGCCGCGTCCACCACGACCGTCAGGTCGGGCTTGAGGCCGCCGACCGCCCACTGGGCCACCCGGCTGAGCTGGTCCTCGTCCAGTCCGAGCATCCGGTACCGCACGATCAGCTCGTCGGTGAACCCGTCGCAAACGACGACGGCGCCGTCCTCGAGCGCGGGCCCGACGCGGGTGCTCGTCAGGTCGGCCAGCGACGCCGAGGCACGCAGGGCGTCGGCGAGCGGGTCGACTCCCGGGGCCACGGTCACCGCGGGAACTTCGCGGCGATGGACGACCGCGGTGACATACCCGGATTCGCGCAGGTGGTGCTCGATGCTGTTCAGGTACTCCGCCGCCGCACCCGGGTCGGCGGCCTCGACCGCGATCAGCGCGCCCGCATGCTCGGCCGGCTCGTCCCACAGGGAGGGCGGCATCCGGCGCCGGAAGACGCTCCGGGCCAGGCCGGAGGTCAGCCCACCGATCTGCCGGCCGATGACGGCGCTGACCCCGAAGGCGATCACGCCACCCACCGCGAGCACGATGGCCGGACCGGTGATCTCGAAGCGGAAGTCACCTACCGTCACAGGGTGGGTGCCGATCGCGCCGGCCAGGATCGGACCGACCGCGATGGTCAGCAGCAGGATGATCCGCACGGACGACATGACGAACGCGAAGACCCGGCCGCGCAGCTGGTCGGAGACCTCGTGGCCGATCATGGTGAAGCCGTTGATCCAGGCGATGCCGGCGAACACACCCATGGTCGACGCGGTGATCGCCGCACCCAGGAAGTCCTGCAGGACGCTCATCACGATCAGCGCGAGGCCGGCCGCGCCGATCGCGGGGGTAAAGATCATCCGGCGGGGCACGTTGGGCAGCACCTTCGGCCCGATCAGCATGCCAAGGGCCAGGCCGGTGAACACCGCGCCGAACAGGATGCCATAGCCCGCGTTGCCGGCGCCCAGGGTGGCCACGTATGCCTGGGCGACCCCCGCCACCAGCCCGCCCGCGCCGAACGCGCCCAGGATGCCGATGTAGATCGAGCGCATCAGCCGGTTCCGGCGGACGAACGAGACACCCTCGGCGATCAGCGAAAAGATGCTCCTGGACGTGCTGCGGTCGCCGACGAAGGCCGGGATCAGCCTGCGCGAGATCAGCACCATGAACGCGGAGAAGAAATATGTGCCCGCGTCGACGGCCAGAGCGATGTCGATCGCCAGGGTGTTGGTGCTGCCGCTGATCAACGCGCCGCTCTCGCCCGCCACGTCGGGGACGCCGAAGAAGGTGGCCACCGTGGACAGCAACGCGAACAGCACCGCGGCGACCGGCACCATGCCGTAGACCGACACGTAGTTGAGCTGGTTGGCCACGGCGAGCCGCTCCCGCGGCACCACGTTGACCCACATCGCCTGCTTGGCCGGGGTGGAGAACAACCCGACCGCCTCGACCAGGAACTGGGCGATCAGCAGCCAGACCAGGTTGCCGGACACGATGATCGAGATGTACAGCAGGCCGGCCAGGGTGTCGCCGACGATGGCGACGGTGCGCCGGTCGACCCGGTCGACCAGGGCGCCGGCGACGGGGCCGAGGATCAGATCCGGCAGCAGCCGGGTGAGCAGCACGCCGGAAACTGCCGCGCCCTGGGCCAGGTTCGAGGAATCCTTGGTCAGGTAGGCGGCCAGCGCAGTGGTGGCCAACAGCCCGAGCCAGTCGCCGAGGCTGGACACCGCGATCGCCGCCCAGAGCCGGCGGAACGCCGGCAGCCGGAGCAGCACGGCGACGGAGTTGGGCTCGCGTTTGCGCTTCATTCGCCGGGCTCGCTCATGGCCGCCACCCCGCACGGGCCGCCCGCAGGCTCCATGCCCCTACTCGGGCTGACGACGCGAAGTCGAAGATTCGCTCGCTCATGGGTTGAACATCTCGCTGATCGCCCGGATGATCTGCTGCCCCAGGCCGCTGGCGAATGCGATGACAACCAGGAAGACGAACACCGCCCAGACCCCCGAGCCCTTGTTCCTGCGCGGCGCGTTCCGCGGCAACGGCGGGGCCGGGGCATGCGTTGCGGGCTGCTGCCGCGGGACCGGGTTGGTGTCCCGAGCGACGCCGGCAAAGGTGTTCCGCAGAAAGCCGGCCACCTCGCCGGGTGACAGCACCCGACCCGACCACGCTCCGGTCGAGGTGGGCGTCGGCGAATGACGGGGGTCGGCCTGCCGGGGCCACTGCAGCTGCGGCGCCGCCGCGCTCCGCGACTCGAGGGTGCCCCGCGCCGAAGGCGCCGGGCGGGACGGGCGATCGGCGGGCCGGGTCGAGGCCTGGTTCCGGCCGGAGCGACCGGGTTGGGCGATCCGGCTGGTGGTGCCGGGTCGTGCCGGCGGGGCGGGTGGCGGCGTCGCCTGGCGAACCGCCGCCAGCGCAGCAGCCACGTCGATCGGGATCGCAGTGACCATCGCGTCCGGCATCGGCGCGGACAGCGCGTCCGGATGGACCTGCAGCACCGGCATCAGCACCGTCGGGTCCGATGTTCCGTCGGGACCGCACAAGGCGTCGGCGAACCGTTGATCGGTCCGCCCGCCGTCGGAGGCCGCGGTCATGCCGCCCTCGACCACCTTGTGCTCATAAAACAAATGGTAGGGCGCGCCACCGACAATGCCGCCCCGCATGCCCGGGAAGTCAGGGGAAAGGCAGGGTTGTCCCAATCTGACCTGCTCCGACCCGGGTTCAGATGGTGCCGGGGGTCACTCCGCCGGTTTGGCCCGCCTGGTGGTCGACCGGGTCCCGGAGGTACCGGCCGCCTTGGTCGCCCGCGGTTTGGCCGGCGCCTTGGTCGCCGTCTTGGTCGCCGCCTTCGTCCCGGTCGCGCCCGATTTGGCGGCCGCTGCGCCGGCACCGGCCGCTGCCTTGCGGGTCGTCCGCTTGGGCGCGGGGCCCCTGGCCCTCCGGTCGGCCAGCAGTTCGGCCGCCCGCTCCACGGTCAAAGTGGCCACGTCGTCACCCTTGCGCAGCGACGCGTTGGTCTCCCCGTCGGT
>DATDBV010000632.1:0-2230 GCA_036524715.1 Nakamurella sp.
GCGGAACAACGAGTCGCCCCACACGACCGCCTGTTCCGCATCGACTCGCGACCGACCGACCGGGCGACGGCCCGGCCGGCAGCCGAGATCGGTCAAGCGGCCAGCAGGACGGGCCCGGTCGGGACAACGGCCGACGCCAGCGTTCCCGCGCACCGCCGGACGAACTCGGCCAGATCCAGCCCCAGCGATCCGGCCGCCGCGGCCAGCATCTCGGACGAGGCTTCCTTGCGTCCGCGTTCCACCTCGGACAGGTGCTGCACCGACATGCCGGCCCGGCCGGCCACATCGGCCAGAGTGCGTTCCTGCCGCCGGCGTTCGTCGCGCAGGACGGCCCCGGACACCTCCCGCCACAGCAACTGCCGACGCGCACCGGGCACCGGCGCGGCGGGCCGGGCCAGAACAGGCCGGGCGAGAACGGGCCGATCCAGAACAGGCCGGCGTCGAACGCGCTCGAGATCCAGCGAGACGACCTCACCCATGTTCCGCCCCTTCCGGCTGCAGTTGGCTCGACGGTACGGGTCCACGCGCGGCCCGCGCCTGGATGTTCGCGACGGGCGCAACGGCGACCCTCGCATTCGCGTCGAATAAGTGATATCACTTAGATATCCAATTCAACAGAAGCAGTGGGGGCCCCAGATGATCGACACCACCCAACCCACGGTCGACCCACAGGTCGAACCGCCGGCCCGCACGCCCGTCGGCCACTCGGGGATCCGGGTCGACATCGACGAACACCCAGCCTGGGCGATCAGCGGATTCGTCGCCCTGCTCGGCGCCCTGGCCATGCTTGCCGTCACGATCTGGCAGATCATCGAGATCGTCGACGCGGTGCAGGACGGGCAGAGCCCCACGGTGCCGATCACGATCGCGGTCATCGCCTTCGTCTTGGTGCTGCTGCTGGCCGCGCCGATGGTGGTGATCGCCCCCGGCGAAACAAGAGTGGTGCAGTTCTTCGGTCGGTACATCGGCACCGTCCGCCGGACCGGGTTGACCTGGGTGGTACCACTGTCCACCAAACGCCGGGTGTCGGTGCGCGTGCGCAACTTCGAGACCAACACGCTCAAGGTCAACGACGCCGACGGCAACCCGGTGGAGATCGGCGCGATCGTGGTCTGGCAGGTCGCCGACACCGCGAAAGCCGTGTTCGCGGTCGACGACTACGAGAGCTTCATCTCCGTCCAGTCCGAGTCGGCGCTGCGGCACGTCACCACCACCCATCCCTACGACGACTCGTCCGAGCACGCCACCTCCCTGCGCGGGTCCACCGACGTGGTCTCCGCAGAACTCGCGCACGAGGTGGCGCAGCGGGTGTCGGCCGCCGGGGTCGAGATCATAGAGGTGCGGATCAGCCACCTGGCCTATGCCGCGGAGATCGCCCAGGCCATGTTGCAGCGTCAGCAGGCCGGGGCCATCGTGGCCGCCCGGACCCGGATCGTGGACGGCGCGGTTGGCATGGTGGAAATGGCGCTGGACCGGCTGGAGCGCGAGGGGGTCGTCGTCCTGGACGATGAGCGCAAGGCGGCCATGGTGTCGAACCTGCTGGTGGTGCTGTGCGGCGATCAGAAGGCCACGCCCGTGGTCAACACCGGCTCGCTCTACACCTGAGCCGGGTGTCCGACGAGCAGGCCGGGCGGCCGGGAGGCAGGCCGGAGCGGCGCGCGGTGCTGCTCCGGCTCGATCCAGCGGTGTACGAGGCGCTCGCCCGGTGGGCGGCCGACGACCTGCGCAGCGTCAACGCGCAGGTCGAGGTGCTGCTCCGGCGGACCCTGGCCGAGGCCGGGCGGGCGCCGGCCAATCCGGCACCCATCCCACGAAGGGGCCGGCCGCGGTCGACCCCGGAGAGGGCGGACTGACCCGTCGGTGAGGCGTCCTCGGCGGTCAAGCTTGCGCAGTGTCCGCTGATGACAGTTCGGTGCGACTCGCCGCACACTGAGGGGTGCCGGCAAGGCTATGAGCGGCACGACCCGCTGCCGCCAACCCCCGCCGCGGGCCCAGCACCAGGCAATCGCGTCGGGGATCCAGAGCAGCCCCTCGCTGGGCGCCACGGCCAGGGGGCGCAGCAACACCGACGCGCGCTGATCAGTCGAACCTCCCGATGCCCGAAATGCGCCAAACGCCTACTTTGGACGGGCGCGCCCTGACGTTGCGCTGATCGAAAACCCATTTCCGGCGCCGTTTTGTCCGGTTTGATGGGTCTTGGATCAGCGCAACCCCGCTGGGCTCGGCCGGC
>DATDBV010000633.1:0-3274 GCA_036524715.1 Nakamurella sp.
CGTAGATGCCGTTGGCTGCGGAACAACGAGTCGCGTGGAGCGACCGGAAGTTCCGCAAACGCCGTGGGCCAGCAACGGACGGCCCTCGACAACCCGAGTTGCGGAACAACGAGTCGCATGGCGCACCCGGAAGTTCCGCAAACGCCGCCAACCCGCGACGGGCGGCCCCCGACCACTCAAGCTGCGGAACATCCAGTCGCACAGGGCGACCGGAAGTTCCGCAATCGCCGCCGACCAGCGACAGGCCCCGGACGACCCGAGTTGCGGAGCTCCGAGCAAACCTCGGCTCAGCGGCGGCGGCCGATCCGCACCCCGATCAGGATTCCGACGAGCATCGACAAGGCCCCGGCCGCGGTGGCGCCGGCCAGCTCCCACCGGCCGGCGGACGTTCGCGTGATCGTCGCCGGCGGGCGGGCGGCGGCGGACCCGGCAGCCGCGGGGGCAGCGGGCGAACGCTCGGCGGCGGTGAACGTCCCGTCGATGGCGGCGAAGAACGCGTCGGCGGTGCGTTTGGCCACCGCGCCGAGCACGCGCTGGCCCACTCCGCCGACCATCCCGCCGACCACCGCGTCCGCGTCGTAGTCGATCCGGGTGGTCGCGTCCCCCAGGTCGGACAGGGTGACCGCGACCGTAGTGTCGATGGTGCCGGGCGCGCCGGACCCGCTGGCCCGAAGGGTCAACGAGCCGGGCGTCAACGACTGCGGCGGGGCCAGGTCGGCGAAGGCGACCTCGCCGGTGTAGGTGCCCTTGATGGAGGCCACCCCGAGCGTGACGGTCAGTCGGAACCGCTCGGGGGCCAGTGGAGTGAGCCCGTCGCAGCCGGGGATGACCCTGGCCAGCACCTCCGGGTCCGTGATCGCCATCCACACCCGCTCCGGCGGTGCGTGCAGCACGGAGCTGCCGGTCACCTTCATCTCGTTTCACCTTCTCGACGCAGGTGGAACAGGTCGCTCGGGGAGATCGGCATCCTGTCGATGCGGATGCCGGTGGCATCCTCGACGGCCGCCGCGATCACCGCGGACACCGGGATCACCCCCGCCTCCCCGGCCCCCTTGATGCCCAACGGGTTCAGCGGTGACGGAGTCTGCTGGTGGCCCAGCTCGATCCGCGCCGGCAGCTCGGTGACGTAGGGCATCAGGAAGTCCATGAACGAGGCGTTGCGCAACTGCCCGTACTCGTCGTAGTCCAGCGTCTCGTACAGCGCGCCGGCGATGCCTTGCGCGACCCCGCCGTGCACCTGGCCGCGGACGATCATCGGGTTGATCAGGGTGCCGCAGTCGTGCACCACGCAGTACCTGTCGATCGTGATCTCGCTGGTGTCCGGGTCGATCTCGACGATGGCGGCGTGCATGCCGGAGGCGAAAGTGCTGCGCGGTGGCGAATAGTAGTCGCGGGATTCCAGCCCTGGCGCCTCACCCTCCGGCACCGGCGGCCGGCCGGGGTCGGCGGGGCGGGCGAACTGGGTGGCCGCCTTGGCCGCCTCGTCGAACGCGTACCGCAGCGGGTTGGACAGCACGGCGACCTGACCGAGTTCGATGGACGCGGTCGGGTTCCCGCGGACCGCGACGACTCCGTCGATGAGTTCCAGATCGGCCTCGCTCGCCTCCAGCGCATCGGCGGCCACCTTCAGCGCTTTGGCCTTGACCGCGCGGGCGGCCAGCGCCACCGCGGAGCCGGACATCACGGCCGCCCGCGAGGCGAAGGTGCCCACCGCGTAGCCGAAACGGCGGGTGTCGCCGGTGGTCACCCGGACCCGCTCGAACGGCACCCCCAGCTCGTCGGCGACGATCTGCGCGAATACCGTCTCGTGGCCCTGGCCCTGCGAGGTCAGGCCGATGGCGACCTCGACGCTGCCGTCGGTGAGCACCTGCACGTGCGCACCTTCGTACGGTCCTGGGCCGGTTCCCTCTACGTAGCAACCGATTCCGATGCCGAGCAGCCGGCCGTCCGCCGCCGCGGCCGCCTTTCGCGCGGCGAAGCCGTCCCAGCCGACCAGCTCCTTGATCATCTCCAGCTGCGCCGGGTAGTCACCGGAGTCGGAGATCAGTGGCCGGCCGTCCTGGAAGATCAGACCCTGATCGAACGGGAACTCGTCGGGCTGGATGAGGTTGGCCGCGCGCACGACGGTCCGGTCCAGGTCCAGAGTCTCGGCGATCCGGTCCATGGTGCGTTCCATCGCGAACACCCCCTGCGGCCGGCCCGCGCCGCGGTACGGGGTGACGATCACGGTGGTGGTGTACAGCGACTGGAACTCCACCCGGTACGCCCCCGGCTTGTACGGGCCCAGCAACTGGGTGGACGTGACGATCGGGCAGATGATGCCGTACGGGGTGTAGGCGCCATTGTCGTGCCAGAAGGTCACGTCAAGCGCGAGAATCCTTCCGTCGTCATCGAATCCGACGCTGATGTGCTGTTGCTGGCCCCGTTCGTGGGACGAGGAGATGAAGTGCTCGCGCCGGTCCTCGGTCCATTTCACTGGCCTCTGCAGCCGGATCGCGGCCATCGGCACCAGGATCTCTTCCGGCCAAGGGTGCATGATCTTCACCCCGAATCCGCCGCCGACGTCCGGCGCGATCACCTCCACCTTCGGCAGCGGCAGGCCCAGCTTGGCGGCGATCGCGGCACGGACCGAGGTGGCAGTCTGGGTGGACGAGTAGACCCGCAGGCTGCGGTCGTCCGGATCCCATCGGGCATGAACGGCCCTGCCCTCCAACGGCATCGAGCAGGACCGGCTGATCCGCAGGTCGAACTCCAGCGTGTGCGGGGCGTCTCGCATGCCCCCGTCGACGTCGCCGACCTGCTGAACCAGGTGGGCGGCCACGTTGTCCGGCACATCGTCGTGCACGCTGTGATCGGCCGCCCGGGCGGCATCCAGACCGACTACGGCGGACAGGATCTCGTAGTCGACGACGATCTGGACGGCGGCGTCCTCGGCCAGGTACCGGTTCTCGGCGACGACCATGGCAATGACCTCACCGACGTGGTGGACGACGCCGTTGGCCAGTGCGAATGCTGTGCGGCCGGCATACAGGGCGGGATGCGGGATCAGGATCGGCAGCGGTTCGGCGGCTGCACCCTCGAGGTCCTCGTAGGTGTAGATGGCGAGGACACCCTCGACGTCCAGGGCGCCGGCGACGTCGATGTCCCTGATCCGGGCATGCGCATGCGGGGAACGGACGAACGCCGCCTCCAGCGCGGCTGTTCCGACGCCGATGTCGTCGGTGTAGCGGCCGTTTCCGGTGACCAGCCGCCGGTCCTCCACCCGCCGGATCGG
>DATDBV010000634.1:0-4490 GCA_036524715.1 Nakamurella sp.
GGGGGAGCCGTCAGGACTTGCGGACTGTCCGCTCGCCCGCTCCCGGACGCCAGATCGTGATCACCAGCACGTCGTCGACCATCTCGATCGACGAGCCGCCGGTGAGATCGGCGACGAAGAACGGGTCGAACACCTGACCCCGAAAGTCCATTCCGGACTCGGCGAACAGATCCTCGGCGAACCGGGCGTGCATACCGGGGTCCTGCAGGTTGCGGACCAGCCCCCACAGCTTGGCATCGCCATCCCCGACGTACGCGTCGACGGTGGCGGTGTGCAGGTTGAACCGTGGGTCGCGGCCCAGATCCCGGAACTTCGTGGTGTCCTCCATGCCGATCAGGACCAGGTGATCCTCGAAAATACGCGGCTCGATCGGGCTGATCCGCGGATAGCCGTCCGACCGCAACGTGCCGAGCAGGCACAGCTTGCCGGTCGCGGCGTGGCGACGGGTGAAGATCTCCGCGACGGTGGGCGCCTCGGACTGGAACTCGTGCCAGGAAGCCATGGGCGCAAGCTACCGCGGATCGCGATGGATAGGCTGCCCCGTCGTGGAGTTCGGACAGGAATCCGTGATCGCGATCGCGGTCGCGCAGCCGGTGTGGTTGCTGGTCGCCTACCTGATCGGCCAATTGGCCCGGCGGTTGCTGCGCGGGCGGGTGCGGCTGGGCACCAGCAGTACCACGGTGATCGCGGTGCTCGGAATGTCCGGTGGGATGCTCATCGCGGGGCTCCTCAACAGGGAAGCCCATCCGTGGTCCTGGGAGGTGGTCCTCCTGGCGATCGCCGTCACCACCGCGCTGCTCGCCTTGTTCGCTGCGATCGCCGCCCGCCTGCAGCCCCCGCGCCCGGCCGAACCGCTCGACGAGCTCATCCGCCGCGGCGAGTCGGACCGACTCGAGTTCAAGTCCAGCGCCAGGTGGAACCTACACACCAAGGCCAGGGACGAGCGGATCGAACTGGTGATCGCCAAGGCTGTGTCGGGATTTCTCAATTCGGACGGTGGCACGCTGCTGATCGGCGTCAACGACGCCGGGGAGCTGGTCGGCCTGGCCAACGACTTCACCGTCGTCAGGTCGCCGGATCCGGATCGTTTCGAGCTGTGGTTGCGTGACTTCCTGGCCACCACTCTCGGCCAGACCGCCGCCGTCCAGGCGGTCGTCGACTTCAACCCGATCACCGTCGACGGCGTGGACACCTACGTCTGCCGGGTCGCCTGCCCGGCCTCACCGCGACCGGTGTATCTGCGTCCGGGCAAGGGCGGGGCGCAGCCCGAGCTGTGGGTACGGATCGGCAATTCGACCCGGAAGATGAAGGTGGACGAGGCGGTCGACTACGTCATGCACCGCTGGCCGCTGGGAATGGGCGGGACAGTGGCCGCGCAGCTGCGGGCGGCGGCCCGCGGGTCGGGGACCAGCGGTTGAGGTCCCGCTGCGCACTTTGCCGGACCGAACCTCGGCCCTGCTCGCGCTGGCGGTACTGGCGTGCACCTCGGCGAATTCTTGCTCCGGTGTGACCAGGCCGCGCCAATCGCACGCTGACACTCCGCGGGGAAGATCCAGTCGTATGTGGCGACCGGATCATCCCGAAGTCGGCGTCAGCCGTGAGCCGTCAGGCGCGGGCGTCGGGCCGAGCCGCCGGCGCCGGCAGGACCACCCGGGTCGCCCGCGCCGCCGCCGGCACCGAGCCGGTATCGACCGCGGCGAGCCGGTCCTCCGCCGGGATGGCGGGAGGCCCGGGCGCTGGGCCATGGGAAGCGGTCTCGGCGGCAGCCCGCTCGAGGGGGAGCACCACGAGGGCGACCAGCATCCACAACAGCTGCACGCTGCCGGCGAAGGCGAGCAGGGCCCCGCCGCGTTCATACTCCCAGTCCTTGACGTCCATCAGCGAGGACGTGGGGATGCACCAGAACGCCAGGCCCGCGGTCATCAGCACGGAGTAGCCGACCGCCTGACCGATCCGGCCCATCAGCGCGCGGTCGGACGAGGAGTAGCCGCTGTCGTCCGCAGCCAGCGCCCCGATGGTGCGCCTGAGCCGCACCGCGATGATCAGCATCGCCGGGAAGACCCAGATGATGTGGTGCACCCAGCTGACCGGGCTGACCAGCACGCCGACGAAGCCGGCGAGCGTCATGGCGGCCAGTTCGTCACCGGCGAGGGCGGCGCGGCGGGCCCGCCAGAATCCGATCACGATGACCACCACGGCCAGCGCCAGCCAGGGCAGCCGACCGGGAGGCAGGGGGGAGTCGAGCCGGGCGATCAGCCCGTTGACGGACTGGTTGATCGTTGTGTCCAGGAAGCCGACCCGCGAGGTCTCCCACAACAGCGAGGTGAAGTACTTCCACGTCTCCGCGGGGGCGATGACCAGGCTGACCAGGTTGGCCGCGACGACGGTGCCGATCGCGGTCAGCGCAGCCCGCCAGCGACCGACCACCAGCAGGTAGATGATGAAGATGCCGGGCGTCAGCTTGATCGCGGTGGCGAGGCCGATGCCGACGCCGGTCCACTTGCTGCCCCGGCGGCCCAGGATCAGCAGGTCGACCGCGACCAGCAGCGTGAGATAGATGTTGATCTGCCCGAACGACAGGGTCTGCCGGAACGGTTCGAGGGTGAAGGCGAACGCGGTGGCGACGCCGACCGCGGCCAGCATGAGCGGCTTGGGCAGCCGGACCCGCTCGCGCAGGATCAGGTAGACGAACGCAGCGCCGGCCGCGACGATCCCCAGCATCGAGATCGCGTGGACGGCCGGATAGGTGAGCAGACCCATCGGCGTCATCAGCAGGGCGCCGACCGGCGGATAGGTGAAGCCCAGCGAGACGTTGACCAGGTCCGGCTGCGCGTACGAGTACAGATCATGGCCGGCCAGCCAGTAGCCGATGGCGTCGTAGTACAGCCGCAGATCGAACTGGTCGTGGTCCTGACCGATGACCTCGTTGAATGCCCAGGCCGCGAAGACGGCCAGCAGCACGGGCAGCACGACGGTCACGACCCGGGTGGCGCGCGGCAGCGAATCCCACCAGCGCACGACGCGCATGGACGTCAGTGTTGTTCGATCGAGATCTGTCACGTCGGTGATTATCGCAAGAAACATGATTTGTTCGGAACACATTTGACTATTCCGGTACATCGGAAACATCACCTCGGTCCGGACGCAACCCCCCTTGTCGCCGGCTTGACCAGGAGCGAAGCCGCTGGTCAGCGGGGAGGTCGGCGCCGGAACCAGCACGATGCCGCCTCGATGCCGCCAGATCGCAACAATAGTAAAGGAATGGTCAAACAATGGCGCCGGAATCGGCAGGAAAAGTAAACTCCAGACCAAGTGTGTGAGCCAACCCACAAATCGATCCGGCGGCATTCGGCGTGGCCGGTGCCACCCGCGGGTCAGCCGCGAGGGCCCTGCTCGGTACGGTCGGGGCACACCGCCCCCGGGAGGAACCGCATGTCACATGAGCGAAGCTTGCCGAGCGAATCATCGAGTGCAGCGCCGACGTCCGCGGCGGAGCGGTCGAGCCCGCGAGGCGCTGCGCTTGGACATCGCCCGAATCCGATCGAGGTCCGAAAGATCCCGCTGCACAGCGTGTCCGACGCCAGCGAACTGACCGCCCTGTTCGACGCCGGCGTGCTGGACGCGGACCGGGTGGTCGCGGTGATCGGTAAGACCGAGGGCAACGGCGGCGTCAACGACTACACCCGGATCATCGCCGACCGCGCCTTCCGCGAGGCCATCGTCGCCGGCGGCACCCGAACGATGGACGAGGTCCGCCGGATCCCGATCGTCTGGTCCGGCGGGACCGACGGTGTGCTCTCACCGCACGCGACGGTGTTCGCCACCCTGCCGGCGGACCGGGCACCGGCGACGGACGAGCCCCGGCTGACCGTCGGCTTCGCCATGAGCGAGCGGCTGTTGCCGGAGGACATCGGTCGCACCGCGATGATCACCAAGGTTGCCGCCGCGGTCCGCGAGGCGATGGAGCGGGCCGGCATCACCGACCCGGCAGACGTGCATTATGTGCAGACCAAGACCCCGCTGCTGACCATCCAGACCATCTTGGACGCCAAGCGGCGGGGGCAGACGGTGTGGACCGAGCACACCCACGAGTCGATGGACCTGTCCAACGGCTGCACCGCGCTGGGCGTCGCGGTCGCCCTCGGCGAGATCGGGATGCCCGGCGACCAGGACGTGATGCACGACCGGTCGCTGTACTCGTCGGTGGCGTCCTGCTCGTCGGGCGTCGAGCTGGACCAGGCCCAGGTGGTGGTGGTCGGTAATGCCCGCGGGATCGGCGGGCGGTACCGGATCGGCCACGCCGTCATGCAGGACGCGCTGGACGCCGACGGCATCTGGGCGGCCATCCGCGACGCCGGCCTGGACCTGCCCGACCGGCCGCACCCGTCGGACCTCGCCGGCCGCCTGGTCAACGTGTTCCTCAAGTGCGAGGCCTCCCAGGACGGCCAGGTGCGCGGCCGGCGCAACGCCATGCTCGACGACTCCGACGT
>DATDBV010000635.1:0-16956 GCA_036524715.1 Nakamurella sp.
GTTCCTGTGCACGGAAACCGCGCCGCCCTTGGTGATGAACCCGAGGATCTCGTCGCCGGGCACCGGGGTGCAGCAACGGGCCAGCTTGACCTGGATGTCGGTGATGCCCCGGACGAGGACACCACCGTCGCCGGTGGCGCGAGGCCGGCGACGGGTGACGGAGGAAACCGAGCGGTCGGTCACCTCGTCGACCGCGTCCTCCTCGCCGCCGACGTAGGAAACCACCTTGGCCACCAGCGTCGAAGCCGCGACGTGGTTCTCGCCCACAGCTGCGTACACGCTGGCGATGTCCTTGTAGCCCAGTTCATGCCCGACGACGGCCAGCGCGTCGTGGGTGATCAGACGCTGCACCGGCAGGCCGGCCCGCCGCGCGGCCTTGGCGATGGCCTCCTTGCCGAGTTCGACGGCCTCCTCGCGCCGGGACTTGGCGAAGTACTGCCGGATCTTGGTCTTGGCCCGGGACGACGCGACGAAGGACAGCCAGTCGCGACTCGGGCCCTGGTTGGGCGCCTTGGACGTGAAGATCTCGACGAACTGCCCGTTGGACAGCCGGCGCTCCAGCGGCACCAGCCGACCGTCCACCTTGGCGCCGATACATCGGTGACCGACCTCGGTGTGCACCGAATAGGCGAAGTCGACCGGGGTGGACCCGGCCGGCAGCGTGTGGATGTCGCCCTTCGGCGTGAACACGAAGATCTCGCTGTGCGCCATCTCGTAGCGCAGGTTGTCCAGGAACTCGCCGGGGTCACCGGCCTCCCGCTGCCAGTCCAGCAGCTGGCGCATCCAGGAAATCTCGTCGACACCGGTACCGGCCCCGGCGTGGGTGCCGCGGGTCTCCTTGTACCGCCAGTGCGCGGCGATGCCGTACTCGGCGGTGTGGTGCATGTCGAACGTACGGATCTGGACCTCGAGCGGCTTGCCCTCGGGGCCGATCACCGTGGTGTGCAGCGACTGGTACACCCCGTACCGGGGCTGGGCGATGTAGTCCTTGAACCGGCCCGGCATCGGCGCCCACAGGGCGTGCACCACGCCCATTGCGCCGTAGCACTCCCGCACGCTGCCGACCAGGATGCGCACCGCCACCAGGTCGTGGATCTCGTCGAACTCCCGGCCGCGGGCCTTCATCTTCTGGTAGATCGAGTAGTAGTGCTTGCCGCGGCCGACCACCTGACCGGGGATCTTGGCGGCGGTGAGTTCGGCCTCCAGTTGCTGGGTGACCGCGGCGAGGTAGGTGTCACGGGACGGGGCGCGATCGGCGACCAGCCGGACGATCTCGTCGTACCGCTTGGAGTGCAGGATCGAGAAGGCCAGATCCTCCAGCTCCCACTTGATGGTGGCCATGCCCAGCCGGTGGGCCAGCGGGGCCAAAACCTCCAGGGTCTCCCGGGCCTTGCGCGCCTGCTTGTCCGGCGGCAGGAACCGCATCGTTCGCATGTTGTGCAGCCGGTCGGCCAGCTTGATGACCAGCACCCGCGGGTCCTGGGCCATCGCGATGATCATCTTGCGGATGGTCTCGGCCTCGGTGGCGTCGCCGAACTTGACCTTGTCCAGCTTCGTGACGCCGTCCACCAGGTGCGCCACTTCGTCGCCGAAGTCCGCGGTCACCTTGTCCAGGGTGTATTCGGTGTCCTCGACCGTGTCGTGCAGCAAGGCCGCGACCAGCGTCGTCGTGTCCATCCCGAGGTCGGCCAGGATGGTGGCGACGGCCAGTGGATGGGTGATGTACGGGTCGCCCGAGCGGCGGAACTGCCCGGCGTGGGCGGCCTCGGCCACCTCGTAGGCCCGCTGCAACTCCTTCAGATCCGCCTTGGGGTGCAGGCCGCGGTGGACCCCGAACAGCGGCTCGAGGACCGTCCTGGTGGGCGGCACGGCAGACCGCTGGCCGCTCATCCGACGGGCGATCCGAGCCCGCACCCGCCTGGTGGCCGACGGCGCCGGCACGTCGAGCACCGGTTCGGGTTCGACCGGGGCCGTCCCGACCGCCGCGGATCCGGCCGGCGGGCGCGCCGGCGCCGGGGGGTCGGCCAGGGTGGCCACGTGCCGCGGCCCATCTGCACCGGGACGTGGTCCGGGTCCAGCAGGCGCATCGGGCGCCGTGGCTGACGGAACGGCGACCCGCATCGCACGGCTGTCCGCATCCGAACTCATGGCACCCCCCTGACGGCGGCGAAGCTCTGATGGACCCGATCACAGAGCATAACGCCGGAGCCGGGGCCGACCTTCCGTCGCCGACGGGACCGCCGGCCTTACCATCGCACTTCGGCCGTCGCCGAAGACGGCGTTTTTCGATCAGGACCAACCAGGAGGCAACAGTGAGTTCGAATGTGTATGGCGTGACGGAGATTGTCGGAACCTCGACCAACGGCGTCGAGGACGCCATCGAGACCGGCATCGCCCGGGCGTCGACCACCCTGCGCGGGCTCAACTGGTTCGAGGTGACCGAGGTGCGCGGGCACATCGCCGAAGGCAGGGTCGCGCACTACCAGGTCGGCCTGAAGGTCGGTTTCCGGATGGACGCCTGACCGCGGCGCACCCCCGCACTGTCGGTGGTGGTTCCTACAGTCCCGCCATGACGAGTGCGGAGCATGAGGCGCCGGTCGCCCTGGTGAAGACTCCAACCGCCGCCGTCGTCGAGAACACGGGACGACGTCTGTAGGCGACCGACTATCGGCGGCTGGCCAGCGGGTCGATCCAATTGACCTCGCGGAACCGTGCGAAATCGGCGTCCGTCGAGGCGAGCGACACACCGTGGTCGAGGGCCAGGGCGGCCAGTTGGGCGTCGGTAGTCAGGGGTCCCCGTACGCCGTGGGTGCGGACGAGATCGGTGAAGACCCGCCGGAAGTTCGCGGTCGGCTCGGCCAACCAGGCTCGTGGCGCGTCGAGCCACTCCTCCACCTGGCGTCCGGCCTCGTCGGGCGTCAGCGGATTCGGATAGGCACGTGGGTTGGTTCCGATCCGAAGGAAGGCCGCGAGTGACCACCACGGGAGTCCTACCCGGGTCGTGCCGTTGAGGCTCGATTCGAGCCATTCGCGCGCCTGGTCGTGCCGTTCGTCGGCCGTGTTCCTGGCGTAAAGTAGGAGGTTGGCGTCGACGATCACCGATGTGCCTCGCCCTCGAGAATCTCGAGCGCCTCGCCGATGTTGTCCAGGGGGATGCGGGGTCGCCCCATGGTTGAGGTCTGTTGGCGGAACGGTGGCCTCGTCGAACTGGCGACCGCCAGTCCCTGTCGCACCAACCGGTTCAATGCAACCGACGTCGGAAGGCCCTCGTCGCGGCGGAGCGCTTCGAGTGCCTTGGCGACGTCGTCATCCAGAGTCACGGTTGTACGCATGCATCCAAAAGTTAGCACGATGATGCACGGGCACGACATCACCGTGCATCGAACAATATGGCCACAGCCGCTGAACACAGACCGACCTCACATCAAGGCGTTGCCGCCCTCCCGGTCTCGCATGTGGCATTGGCTGCTGTGCGCAGCCACGGCAACCTCCGTCGACGACCGGACAGCCGAGTAACGCGCTCGCAGAAGCTCCCGCCCGTGCGGGCAGTGAACCGTCGTTGCGCACCATGCGCAACATGCTTCGCTCGGCAAGCTCCGATGAGCAATCGGCCGTGGCGCAGCCTCCCTCCGCACTGTCGGACCGGCTGGCTACCCTGCCACTCATGACGATGACCCTGGCCATGGTGACCACCGACTCCACCGATCCCGGGCCGCTCGCGGCCTGGTGGGCGGAGCAGCTCGGCGGCACGATCGTGGCGGACAACGACGGCTTCTACTACATGGTCCAGGTGCCGAAGGGGATCATGATGTCCTTTCAGAAGGTGGACGACCCGTCCCCGGGAAAGAACAGGCTGCACCTGGACCTGGTGTCCGAGGACCGACCCGCCGAAGTGGTACGGCTGGTGGCGGCCGGCGCCGTCAAGATCGCCGACCGGGACGGCGGCGGGTTCTGGTGGACGACCCTGGCCGATCCGGGTGGCAACGAATTCTGCGTGGCGGACGCCACGGCGCATTGACCGGCGACCTCAGTCCAGCAGGCGGGCCCTGATCGCGTCCCGGGTACCCGGTCCGACCCCGATGGCCGTCAGATAGCCGTCGAACGAGCCGAAGTTGGCCTCGACCGAGTGCCACGCGGCGTGCAGGTAGCTCGCGTCGACGCCGAGCAGTGCGCTGTCGGCGTCGAAGTCGTCGCCGTACTTCTCATGCAGCCAGTCCCGCAGGCTGCCCATCGCCGCGTTGCTGAGCAGGTAGTCGTGCAGGATCGCGTCGCGGTCGGCACCAAGAATGGTCAGCAGGGTGGCGATGGTCCAGCCGGTGCGGTCCTTGCCGGCGGCGCAGTGCATCAGCACGCTGCCCTCAGTGGTCCCGATCGCCTGCATGATCGCCGCGACGGACCGCTGGGCCGGGCCGAACACCGGGATCGCCGCGTAGTAGCGACGGGTCCGGGCGATCGGGGTGGCCGGGTCGGCGTGGTCGGACGCGGCCGCATGCACCGGCATCGTGCCGTCCTCGGGATGGAACGGCGCCACCGTGACGGTCACCGACCCAGGAACCCGGTCCCGACCCTCACGCTCGATCTCCAGCTCTCCGCGGAGATCGAAAACCTCGGTGACACCGAGCTTTTCGAGCGCTTCCTGGCCGGCCGGGTCGAGCCCGGAGAGCACCGCCGACCGGAACACCCGGCCGTGGCGCACCGGACCGTTGGGCGTCGGCGTGCCCCCGATGTCGCGAAAGTTCCACGTACCGGACAGCACGTCGGCGTGGGTCGGGATCACTGTTCGTCGTCCTCTCGGTGGTCGGCCGGGGCCCACGACGATAATGCCGCACTCCGGATGCGGCCGGATGACGATTCATCAAGGGATCCCCACCGACGCCAGCACCGGTTTCCTGACGATGGGGTGGGCATGGCGCCGACCCCCGACGCGGTACGTACACCTCATCCGCGGAAGATCGGCAGGTCCCAGACCTGCTGGACTTCCGCGGCGGGCCTGTGCCCCCCCGGGCGCGGCCCTACCAGGAACGCAGCGCAGTGACCGGCACGTCCGGCAGCGCGGCCCGCCCGCCCAGCGCGACCAGCTCCACCGCCACCGCGACCCCGGCGATGTGGGCGCCCGCCCGGCGGAGCAGCCGGCAGGCCGCGGCCGCGGTGCCGCCGGTGGCCAGCACATCGTCGATGACGAGCACCCGGGCACCCGGCGGCACGTCATCGGGATGCAGTTCGAGCCGGGCGGCGCCGTACTCCAGCGCGTAGTCCTCCGCCAGGACCCGGCCGGGCAGCTTGCCCGGCTTGCGGATCGCCAGCACTCCGGTGCCGGCCACCATGGCCGCGGCGGCGCCGAGCAGGAAGCCGCGGGAGTCCAACCCCGCGATGAGGGTCGCGTCCGGCGCGGCCGAGGCCAGCGCGAGCGCGATCGCCCGGAGCGCCGGACCGTCGGCCAGCACCGGCGTCAGATCCCGGAACAGCACCCCGGCCTGCGGAAAGTCCGGCTGCACCCGGACCAGCCGGTCCAGCGCGGCGCCTGCCGCCACCATCGGGTCGGCTGGCACCGGGTTCAGCGGCTGCGCTTGCCGGACGGGCGCTGGGCCGGTCCGGATTTGCCCCGGGGACCGGACTTGCCGGTGGGTCGGACCGGTTTCGCGCCGGGCTTGGGTGCGGCGCCCGGCTTCAGGTCGGGTCGGACCGCGGTCGCCGTGCCGACCGCCGTGGTCGCCGGGCCGACCTGCGCGGACGCGACGCCGCCGGAGGCAGGCTTCGGCGTCGGCCGCGCCGACCCGCCGGTGCGGGCGATCGGATCGCCGTCGGCGTCGACGATCAGACCCTCAGCCTTCCGCTTGGCCAGCACCCGCGCGGTGTGCGCCTTGATCGCCGGGTCGAGCAGCTTGAGGTCGACGGCGAACGGCACCGCGACGAACACCGACGAGTAGGCGCCGATCAGCATGCCGATGAGCATCACCAGCGACAGGTCCTTGAGCGTGCCGGATCCGAGGATGGCCACGCCGGCCACCAGCAGGCCGGCCACCGGCAGCAGCGCGATCAACGAGGTGTTGATCGACCGCATCAGCGTCTGGTTGACGGCCAGGTTCGCGGCCTCGGGGTATGTCCGGCGGTTCAGCGAGGTCAGGCCCTTGGTGTTCTCCTGCACCTTGTCGTAGACGACGACCGTGTCGTACAGCGAGAATCCGAGGATGGTCAGCAGGCCGATGACGGTCGCCGGGGTGACCTCGAACCCGACCAGCGAGTAGATGCCGGCCGTGATGATCAGGTCGTGCAGCACCGAGACGACGGCCCCGGCGGCCATCCGCTTCTCGTACCGGATCCACAGGAACGCGGCCACCGCGATGAGGAAGACGACGACGGCCAGCAACGCCCGCTGGGAGATCTCCGCCCCCCAGGTCTCGGACACCGCGGAGTCGGATACACCGCCCGACGGGCTGAAGGCCTCCCCGATCGCGGCCTTGGCGGCGATGACCTGCTCGACGGTCAGCGACGAGGAGGTCACCTGGATCTGGCTGCCAACGGTCTGCACGGACTCGGTCTCCACGCCGGTCGCCGACGTGACCGTCTCTGCGACCTGGCTCGTGGACACCGACGACGCGCCGTCCGCCGGCTGGAAGGTCAGCGTGGTGCCACCGGCGAAGTCGATCCCGTAGTGGAAGCCGCGGAACACGATCAGCAGGATCGAGGCGACCACCAGCACGGTCGAGACGATGTAGTAGATCCGGCGCCGACCCAGGATGTTGAAGGCGCCGGTTCCGGTGGACAGCCGGGAGAGGAAGCTCGCCTGCCGCCCGTACTGCTTGTCCGCGGTCGCCGCCGCGCTCAGGGCGGCCGGCGTCGCCGTGTCCTCGTTCGTCATACCGACACCTCCTTGGCGCCGAGCCGGGCGGCGGCCGCTCGTTGCTGTGCCCCGGCCTTGGCCACCCCACCCAGGCCCGACCACGTGGGCGACTGGAACAGCTTGGCGCCGGCCGCCAGATGAACCAGCGGGTGCGTCACCAGGAACACGACGACCAGGTCGAGCACGGTGGTCAGGCCGAGGGTGAACGCGAAGCCCTTCACCTCACCGACGGCCAGGAGATAGAGGATGAACGCGGAAAGGAAGGACACCGCGTCGGCGGACAGGATCGTCCGCTTGGCCCGGGACCAGCCGCGGGGCACGGCGGAACGGAAAGTGCGTCCCTCGCGCACCTCGTCCTTGATGCGTTCGAAGTAGATGACGAACGAGTCGGCGGTGATGCCGATCGCGATGATCAGGCCGGCAACGCCGGCCATGTCCAGGCTGTACCCCACCCAGCGGCCCAGCAGGACCAGCACCGGGTACACCAACCCGAACGACAGGATCAGCGACAGGATGGTGATCAGGCCGAGCAGCCGGTAGTACAGCAGGCAGTAGATGACCACGAGCAGCAGCCCGATGCCGCCGGCGATGATGCCGGCGATCAGGTATTGAGAGCCAAGTTCGGCGCTGACGTTCACCGATTCCGCCCGGTCGAACGCCAGCGGCAGGGCGCCGAACTTCAGTGAGTTCGCCAGCGCGAGCGCCGATGCCTGGGTGAATGATCCGGAGATCTCGGTGCCCGGTGTGGTGATCGCGCCGCTGATCCGCGGAGCGGAGATGACCTGGCCGTCCAGGGTCATCGCGGTCAGCGTGCCGGTGTGCGAGGCGGTGTAGGACGACCAGGTCGAGTACCCCTCCGACTTGAACGTCATGTTCACCACCCAGCCGGCGCCCTGGCTGCTCTGACCGGAGGTCGCGCTGTCGATCTGGGTGCCGGCGATCAGGGTTTTGTCCAGCAGGTAGATCGCGTCGCCGGTGTCCGAGCAGGCGATCAGCGGCTTGTTCGGGTCGTCCAGGCCGCGGTACGGCTCCAGGTCGGCGCAGCTGATCGTCGGCATCACCGTCTGCGCTGAGGTCTGCCAGGCGTCGAACGCCGCCTGGTCGGTGCCCAGCGGCTGGGTCGGGTTCTCCGGGTTGCTGCCGGTCGGCCACGTTACCGCGACGGCCGGGGTGGTCGCCGTCGCGGCCGCAGTGTCGGTCGCCGCCGCGGTATCGGTCGCGGCGTCGGTGGCGGCCGCGGTATCGGTGGCGGCGGGTGTCGTCTCGTCGGGCGCGGCGGCCAGCGCCGGCGCCTCGGCCCGCAGGCCGGCCGGTGAGGTGGTCGCGGCGGTCGTCGCCGGCGCGACGGTGTCTCCGATGGCCGGCACGGTGGTCTGTGCCGATGTGGGGGCGGATGTCGGGGCCGATTCGCTGGCGCCGGTCTCGGTGGCGCTCGTCTCGGTGCCGCTGGTGACGGCGGTGCTGGCGGCGGTGCTCGCCCCCGGCGGGACGTACCCGGCCGGGTACATGACGATCGGGTTGCCGCTGGTGTCGGTGAGCACCGGCCGGATGTTCAGCTGCGCGCTGCGGGTCAGGCCGGACAGGTCCTCGTTGCCCGGGACGGTCACGACGAGCTGGTTGGCGCCGTCGATCTGGACCTGGGCGCCGACCACTCCGGAGCCGTTGACCCGGCCCTCCATGATGGTGCGGGCCTGCTGCATCTGGTCGCGGGTCGGATCGGAGCCGTCGATGGTGCGCGCGGTCAGCGTGATCCGAGTGCCGCCCTGCAGGTCGATCCCCAACTTCGGGGTGTTGCTGCCGGGAGTCAGGAACACCAGGCCGTAGAGCACGGCCACGATGCCGATGAAGGTCCAGATCAGTCTCCAGGGCCGCAATTGCCCGGGGGATGTTGCCACGTCGCGCCAATCCTCGTCCGTGCGTCGGCCTCGACCTTTGACCTGGCACAGTCGGGCACAGTCGCGGGCGGGCCGTCAGCGATGGCAGGCGATCCTCACGCCCACACGATGATGCCCCGTCCCACGCGTGGGCCGGGGCATCGCGAGCCTAGTTCTCGTTCGACTTGCGCATGTTGATCCCGCCGTTGGTGCTGCCCGTGTCCGGGTCGGCGTCGACGATCTCGGGCGCCGAATCGTCCTCGTACGAGCCTTCGTCGACGGGCCCGGGGACGACGACCTCACGGACGGCGGCCCGCACCCAGGTGGTGCGCATGCCCGGTGCCACCTCGAGTTCGATGGTGTCGTCCGCGACCGCGGTGACCGTGCCGTGCAGGCCCGAGGTGGTCATCACCCGGGTGCCGGGGACCAGCGCGCTCTGCATCTGCTTGACCTGGGCGGCCTGCCGCCTCTGCTTCTTCATGCTGAAGTACATGAGCGCGCCGAGAGCCGCGAACATCAGGATCGGTAACAGCATGCTTTCCATGACTCTGGCTTCTCCTCGGTCCCGGGCTTCCCGGGACACATCTCGTCGGCGCGGCCCGCTGATGCTGATCATCCGCGCCGGCCGGCCGCAGCCTGACGCTTTCAGTAACCTTCCCGCCCACCTCGCCCCACAGGGCAGTCAACGAGGCGCGGCGGCCGGTGGTTCCCTGCCGCAGACCGGACGACATGCGCGCCCGGTCGATACCGGCCACGATACCGGACCCGGCAAGGCCATCCGGGGCACGAACACACGGCGCCGTCACGGGTGCTCGTCGGCACCACCGGCTCGTTCGGAGGGCCCGCGGGCGAACTCGGCGGCGCGGGAGATCTGACCGACGCCGGTCATCGCCGCCCGCCGCCAGGGCGGCATGCCCTCGATCTCGATCTCCAGCGAGAAGCTGAGCACCGTCCGGATGATCACGATCAGGCCGAGCACGCCGACGTTCGCCAGGGTGGGCTCGACGGCGACGGTGTGCACCAGGTCGGCGGCCACGAGCACTTCGAGGCCGAGTAGCAGCACCGCACCGATCGACCGGCGCAGCGTGCGGTACGCATGCTCACCGTCGCCGCTGCGGCGCCAGGTACGCACCGACAACACCGCACACCAGAGCAGGCCGACCACCAGCACCAGGGCGCCCACCACCTCGAACCCGCGGGCCACCAGCTCCATCACCTCGGCAAAGTGCACCGGTGAATCCTTGCGCACCAACCGGGTCGGCCTGCTCACCCGAGTCGGGCGAGTGCTGATGATTCGCCCTGACTACAAGCCCTCCCGCCCGCCGTGCGCTCAACCGGGCGGTGTCACGCCGGGCCGCCGCCCAGCAGGAACAAATTCGGCAGGTCGTCGCCCTGCTCATCGAAGTCGACCGCGACCAACCATCCGTGCCCGGGCCAGCGCACCAGGCCCTCCGCCTTACCCCTCGTGACGGTGCCCGGAAGCTCCCACACATCGAACGGCCCGGCCGGCTGGCCGGGCACCAGATCGTCAGGTAGGCGGGCGAGGCACCCGGAGGCCGAACTGGTGACGCACAGGTGGCCCGATTCGCTCAGGGCCAGATCGTTGAGGCTGGTGATCCGCGGGTCGGTCACCAGCCACTTGGCCAGGACTTCGTAACGGGCGTCGGTTTGGGGCGGATCGAAGGATCCGTCCGGCGGCACCGTCGTCTTCCCCGGACGGACCCCTATCGGCTCGTGACCGGCGGGTCCGAACTCGATCAACCACGGGTCGCCCTTCTGTTTGGCCACCAGGAGGTGACCGTGCCGGAGCAGCAGCAGCCCCTCGCCGCGCGAGTTGCTGTTCTTCTCGCCGAGCCACTGGGGCGCCAGGTCGACGTCACGTGGATCGACGTGCAGGTCGATGACCCGGTCCACCGTGGCGAGGTCCGGTGCGAGCACCGTGACGCGCTGGTCGTTCTCCTGGACGAGGTAGATGCGTCGGCTCGCGTCCGACGCGATGCCCTCGAAGTTGGACTTCTTCGTCGGCAGCCTGCGATCGGCGAAGGCCTTCTTGACCTTGTCGGCCTGCGCCCGTGGCGCCAGGTCATCGCCGGCGATGGCGACGCGGGCCACCCGGAACTTCGCGTCATCCACGCACAGGATCTCCGGATCACCGTCCGACGAACGTCGCACACACAGCGCCGACGCCTCACCCAAGGGGAGGGTCCACCGATCGGCGATGCTCAGCGGCGAATTCGGGTGTGACATCTGGGACCTCCTGGTCGGCCGAGCTTGCGAGGCCGCCATCAAGCACAGGTGGACCGCGCGCGTCAATCCACTGTTGCGCAGCCAATCCCGACAATCAACCAGATTTCGGACCCTCGGGGACCTGCAGTCCGTCGAACAAGGTGGCCTCGGCCGAGCGGGCGCTCTCCCGCAGTTGGGCGAGCCCGAGGTGGTCCCAGGCGGCCGGGGTGGCGACCCGCCCGCGCGAGGTGCGGGCCAGCATGCCGACCCGGACCAGGAACGGCTCGCACACCTCCTCCACGGTGGTCGGCTCCTCCCCGACCGCCACGGCGAGCGTGGCCAGGCCGACCGGGCCGCCGCCGAACGACCGGCACAGCGCCATGAGCACCGACCGGTCCAGCCGGTCCAGACCCAACTCGTCCACGTCGTACACGGCCAGAGCGGCCCGGGCGACGGCGCGATCGACGTACCCGTCCGCGCGGACCTGGGCGTAGTCGCGGACCCGGCGCAGCAACCGGTTGGCGATGCGGGGCGTGCCGCGGGACCGGCCAGCGATCTCGGCGGCTCCGTCGGGCCGCAGGTCGATCCCGAGGATGAGGGCGCTGCGGCCGATCACCGTGGTCAGCTCGTCGGCCGAGTAGAACTCCATGTGCGCGGTGAACCCGAACCGATCCCGCAGCGGCCCGGTCAGTTGCCCGGACCGGGTGGTCGCGCCGACCAGGGTGAACGGGGCGATGTCCAGCGGGATCGAGGTGGCCCCCGGACCCTTGCCGACGATCACATCGATCCGGAAATCCTCCATCGCCAGGTACAGCAACTCCTCGGCGGGCCGGGCGATCCGGTGGATCTCGTCGATGAACAGCACGTCGCCCTCGACCAGGTTGGACAGGATCGCGGCCAGATCGCCGGCCCGCTCCAACGCCGGGCCGGACGTGAGTCGCAGCGCCGCGCCCAACTCGGCGGCGATGATCATCGACAGCGACGTCTTGCCCAGCCCGGGCGGACCGGCCAGCAGCACATGGTCGGGCGGCGTACCCCGCAGCTTGGCCCCGGACAGCACCAGGTCGAGTTGCTCGCGGACCTTCTCCTGCCCGACGAACTCGCGCATCGAGCGCGGCCGCAGGGACGCCTCGAGATCGGAGTCGCCGGGGACTTGGTTCGGGGTCACCACCCCCTCGACGGTGTCGTCGGGTTGTTCGGTGTCGTCGGGTTCGACGGTGTCGTCGGGTTGTTCGGGGCTCATCGGTTGCGTCCGAGCAGGGTCAGGGAGCGGCGGAGCAGCACGCCGACATCACCGGCTGCCGTCGCCGGGTCCTCGGTCGCGGCGACTGCGGCGACCGCGTCGTCGGCCTGCTTGGCGGTGAAGCCGAGGCCGACCAGCGCGTCGGTGACCTGCGACCGCCAGGCCGTCCCACCGGCGGAGCCGTTGACCGGGCCGACGCCACTCGACCCGGCACTCGACGGTCCGGCCGTGCCCACCTTGTCCTTGAGTTCGAGCACCAGCCGCTCCGCGCTCTTCTTCCCGATGCCGGGCGCCCGGCACAGGGCGGCCGTGTCGCCGGTGGACAGAGCCCGGCGTAGATCGTCCGGGTCCAGCACGGCCTGCAGCGCCAGCGCGATCTTCGGCCCGACCCCGGTCACCGACTGGACGAGTTCGAACAGCTCCTTGCCGGCCGCGGTGGTGAACCCGAACAGGGTGAGCGAGTCCTCCCGGACCACCAGGGTGGTCCACAGCCGGGCCGGCTCCCCCCGGCGGAGCTCGGCCAGCGTGGCCGGGGTGGTGCGCACGGCCAGACCGACGCCGCCGACCTCGATGACGACGTGGTCCAGGTGGACGGCGAGCACCTCGCCGCGAACGGAACTGATCACCGGGTCATCCTCGCCCGCGACTCTGACAGTGCCGCCGCAGCCAGCCGTGACTGCATCGGCGAGCGCCACAGGTGGCACAGGGCCAGGGCCAGGGCGTCGGCCGCGTCGGCCGGCTTCGGTGCCTCCGGCAACTTCAGTAGCCGGGTGATCATGGCGGTGACCTGCGCCTTGTCCGCGTTGCCGTGCCCGGACACGGCCGCCTTCACCTCGCTCGGGGTGTGCCAGGCGACAGGGATGCCGCGGCGGGCGGCGGCCAGCGCGACCACTCCGGACGCCTGCGCCGTACCCATCACGGTGCGCACGTTGTGCTGGCTGAACACCCGCTCGATCGCGACGGTGTCGGGTTTGTGGCGATCCATCATCGCCTCGACGCGCTCGGCGATCTGCAGCAACCGCTCGGCCAGCTCGGCGTCCGACGGGGTGCGCACGACGACCACGTCGACAGCCCGCGGCGCCTGACCAGGACCGCCGTCGATGACGCCGATGCCGCACCGGGTGAGCCCGGGGTCCACGCCCAGCACCCGCACCCGGAACCTCCCCACATCGAACCGACGAACACGTGTCCAGGGGGACGGTACCCGGCGCCGACGGCGGGCCCATCGTCGGCGCGCCGAGCGTGACCAGGCTCGCAGGTCGACCAGTTGATACCTGCGGCCGACCGGTCGGCGGTGCTGGCCGACGCGGAGGCCAACGGCGAAGGCGTGGATTTCTACGCAACCCTCGACGAGGCTGAGCCACTGCTGGCGACGATCCCCGACATTCCGATCACCTACCTGGCGGCTCGACCCATCGATCTCCCACCCTCCTGGCCGGTAGCGGACATGCGCGCTTTCATCGCCGCCCGCCAGGCGGAGTTCGCCGACCGATACCCTCGCGGCCGTCTTGTCGAGGTGCAGTCGTCCCACGACATCGACCTTGAGCAGCCCGAGCTGGTCGTCACGGAGATCGAACAGATCCTCGCCCCCGGTTGAGTCGAGAGCGGGACAGAACCACCCGAACGGCGGGTTCACACCTTCGCGGTGCCCGAACCGCGGGGCCGGGTATCAGTGCGAACCGGGGTGACGCGGCGGCCGCGCACCCCGATTCCGGCGATCAGTTCGCGGCGCGCTCCAGGGTCGGACCCCACAGGTCCGGCCCAAACACCTCGTACCGGATGTTCTCCGGCTGCACCCCGCGGGCGAGCAGGGACGAGCGGACGTGCCGCATGAACGGCAACGGACCGCAGGTGAAGACCTGCAGATCGGCGGGCAGGTCGAGCCCGGACAGGTCCATGTAGCCCTCGGCCGAACCCTCGTCGTCCGGGTCGACCTTCTCGTACCAGGTGTAGGCGCTGAAGTTGTCGATGTGCCGGGCGACGTGCAGCACGGTGTCCCGCAGCGCATGGTCCTCGGCGGTGCGGTCGGCGTGCGCGATGATCACCTGCCGTTCGGGCTGGGTGCGGGCCAGGTGCTCGACGATCGGCAGCACGGTGGTGATGCCGGCCCCCGCGCTGGCCAGCAGCAGCGGCGCCTGCTCCTCACCGATCACGAAATCGCCGGCCGGCGAGCTGATCTCGAGGACGTCACCGACCTTGGCGTGGTCGTTGAGGTAGTTGGAGACCCGGCCGTCGGGGGCGCCGTTGACGCCCTTGACCCGGCTGATGGTGATCTGCAGCCGGGTGCCGAACGCGGTGGACGACACCGTGTACTGGCGGGGCTGGCGGCTGCCGTCGGGCAGATTCACGAACACCGACACGTACTGGCCGGGCTGCATGTCCGGCAGCGGGCCGCCCTCGGCCGGCTCGAGCACCAGAGACACCACGTCCTCGGTTTCCTCGATGCGGCGGGCGATCCGGAACGGCCGGAGCGGCCGGTGCGGATCGACCCCGGCCTGCTGGTAGAGCCTGGCCTCCTCGGCGATCAGGATGACCGCGAACAGCCAGTAGACCTCGGTCCAGGCGGCGGCGATCTCCGGGGTGACCGCCTCGCCGAGCACCTCGGCGACCGCTCCGATCAGGTACTTGCCGACGATCAGGTACTGATCGGGAGTGATGCCCAGCGAGATGTGCTTGTAGGCGATGCGGGTCCTGACGTGGTCGAACGACGGTGCGTCCGGGTCGATCATGCTGACCGCGAACGCGACGACCGACGCGGCCAAGGCCTTGCTCTGCTCACCGGAGGCCTGGTTGCCCTGGTTGAACACCCGCAGCAGCTCCGGATGGGCGGCGAACATGTTCGGGTAGAACACGGCGGTGATCGCCTCGGCGTTCGCGGCGACCACGGCGGCGGTGGCCTTGACGACGGCCTCCGACTCGGGCGAGAGCAGCGGCGCAGCGGCGGTTTCAGGCAGGGTGGACAACGTCGGCCTCCATTGGTCGAGGTAGCGAGGCCGTCGGCGCGGCGGACCCGGCGGCGCACACAAACCCTATGACTCTCGACGGCGAACCGTACCCGACGTCAGGGTCGAAAGTCCCTATCGGACGCGACCGTTGCCCGCCAGGGCGAGGGGCAACCCCCGGATGGAGTATGCGCGAGCATCAACCGCGTTCGGTGCGACGACCGGTGACCCGGGCGTCACTCGTTATCGAGCTGCTCGGCGACCTCGTCCGAGATGTCGGCGTTCGTGTAGACGTTCTGCACGTCGTCCAGGTCCTCGATGGCGTCGACCAGCTTGATCACCTTGCGCGCGCCCTCGATGTCCAGCGGCACGTCGACGGACGCGATGAACGTCGCGTCGGCGGAGTCGTACTCCAGCCCGGCGTCGGTGACGGCGGTCCGCACGGCCACCAGGTCGGTCGCCTCGGACACCACCTCGAACGTCTCGCCCAAATCGTTGATCTCCTCCGCCCCGGCGTCGAGCACGGCCAGCATCAGGTCGTCCTCGGTGACGGTCGACCCGTTGGCCCGCTGCGGCACCAGCACGACGCCCTTGCGGCTGAACAGGTAGGCCACGCTGCCCGGGTCGGCCATGGTGCCGCCGTTGCGGGTGACCGCGACGCGCACGTCGGAGGCGGCCCGGTTGCGGTTGTCGGTCAGGCACTCGATCATGATCGCGACACCGTTCGGGCCGTAACCCTCGTAGGTGATGGACTGGTAGTCGACGCCGCCGGCCTCGGCCCCGGACCCGCGCTTGACCGCGCGGTCGATGTTCTCGTTGGGCACCGAGGACTTCTTGGCCTTCTGAATGGCGTCGAACAGGGTGGGGTTGCCGTCGGGGTCACCGCCGCCGGTGCGCGCGGCCACCTCGACGTTCTTGATCAGCTTGGCGAACAGCTTGCCGCGCTTGGCGTCCTTGGCCGCCTTCTGGTGCTTGGTCGTCGCCCATTTGGAGTGGCCACTCATCGCTCGCCCAGAACCCCTCGATACGTCGTCATGTCCCGGCCCGACCCCGGTTGCGGCCCGCGCCGACTGACGATCCTACGTCGCGGCCGACGTATCACCAGCCGTCACCATGCGCAGGAACAGCTCGTGCAGCCGCTCGTCACCGCCGACCTCCGGATGGAAGGAGGTGGCCAGCACCCGACCCTGCCGCACCGCGACCGGATGCTCCCCCACCCTGGCCAGCACCTGGACGCCGGCTCCGGTCCGCTCCACCCAGGGCGCCCGGATGAACACCGCGCGCACCGGCCCGCCGTCGACCCCGTCGACGTCCAGGTCCGTCTCGAACGAGTCGACCTGCCGGCCGAAGGCGTTGCGCCGCACCACGATGTCGATGGCGCCGAGCGGGACCTGGTCGGCCCGGCCGTCCAGGATCGAGCCGGCCAGCACGATCATCCCCGCGCACGAGCCGAACGCCGGCAGCCCGTCGGCCAGCCGTTGCGACAGGGGTTCCCGCAGCTCGAACACGTCGAGCAGCCGGCAGATCGTCGTGGACTCACCGCCCGGGACGACGATGCCGTCGATGGCGGCCAGCTCGGCCGGTCGACGGATCGGCCGAGCGGTCACCCCGAGCCCGGCCAGCGCGATCAGATGCTCGCGGACGTCGCCCTGCAACGCCAGGACCCCAATCACCGGGTCGCCCGCGCCCACCGATCCACCCCCTCGCACACTCACGCCACCGCCCTGCCGAACGGGGCTTCAGGATGCGGTTTCATGCTCGAAAGGGTATCGACGCCTCGGGCGATCGATGCAGGGACCGCCGGCGTGCGACGATCCTTCCGGAAGGATC
>DATDBV010000636.1:0-3556 GCA_036524715.1 Nakamurella sp.
CCGTCGGACAGTTCGCTGATCCGGAAGTCGGCGAACACGTTGGGCGCCAGCACCTGCAATTCCCGCAGCACCGCGACGGCCAGGGTCCGGATCTCCACGTCGGCCGCCTCGGTGGCACGCATGCCGATGAAGTGCCGCCACGCCCGGTAGTTGCCGGTGACGACGATCGCGGTCGTGGTGGCATTCGGCAGGACCGACCGGGCCGCCTGCCGGGCCTGCTTACGGGCCAGGGTGCCGTCCGGCGCCTGGGCCGCCCGTTCCTCCAGACCGGCGAGCAGCCGATCGTAGGCGCGCGCCGACTGCTCGGTGGCCGCGCTGAAGATGGCGTGCAACTCGGCATCGGCGGCGATCAGGTCGGGTTCGACGACCTCGGGCCCGCTCGCCGGCCGGTATCGCTGAGACAGCTGGGAGAACGAGAAGTGCCGGTGCCGGATCAACTCATGGGTGACCGAGCGGGAGATGTCGGTGAGGTAGAACGTCGCGGTGCTGTGCTCGAGCACCGACAGGTGACCCACCTGCAGGATGTGGTCCAGGTAGCCGGCGTTGGTCGCGGTGGCCGGGATCGGCTTGTTCCACGACCGGTAGCAGGCGCGGCCGGCGAACTCGGCAAGGGCCTGCCCACCGGTCGCGTCCGTCGTCCAGGGCACGTCCGGTGGCGGCAGGAACTCGGTCCGCGCGATCAGCCGGACGTTCGGCTTCCCGCTCAGAGCGCGCCGCCGGCCGCGGCCGGTGCGGCGGCGTCCGCACCGGCGTCACCCACCGACTCCCGGGCGAGGTAGGTCTCCACGTCGAACCAGTCGCTGCCGGCCCGCTGGGCCACGTTCAGCAAGGTGGACATCGCGGCGATCTCCTCGACCTGCTCCTTGAGGAACCACAGCATGAACTGCTCGCCCAGGAAGTCGTTCTCGGCGCGGGCGGTGGCGAACAGCTCCTTGACCTGCTCGGTGACGGTGCGTTCCTGGGCCAGGGCCAGCGCGATCGGGTCGACGATCGACTCGAAATCACCGCGCACCTCGTCCACCCCGGGGATGGTGATGGCCAGATCCCGGTCGAGCATCCACTGCACGATCATCAGCGCGTGGTTGCGCTCCTCGACCGCCTGGCGGTAGAAGTGCGCGGCCAACTGGGGCAGGTCGTGCGCATCGAACCAGACCGCGATCGCAATGTATTGCTGGCTGGCGTTGAACTCGTGGCGGACCTGCCCACGCAGCAGGGCGACGAAACGGCTCGGGTTCTCCGGTGCGGGCATGGCTGGCATCGTAATGGTTGACGTCATATCCTCTTGAACTGACGCCACGATGGTGTCATCATGGCGTCATGGACCTCACCCCCTATACCCAGAGCCTGCGGGACGACCTGATCACCGCGGCCTCCGTCGGCGACGACGACGCCCGTCGAGCCGCCGCCATGCTGGCCGGCGCGCTCGAGCCGGCCGCCCGGCTGGCGATCATGAACGCGCTGTCCGACCTGGCCGCCGAGGTGACCGGTTCGCTGCACGACACCACCGTCGAGCTCAAGCTGGACGGTCGCGATGTCCGGGTGTGCGTGACCGAGCTTGTCGCCCCCGAGCCCGTCGGCCCGGCCGGGCCGCGGACCGAGTTCCTGCGCAAGCCGGACGTCGGCGCGTCGGGCGGCGAGGGCGGGGACTCGCCGGAAGATCTGAAGCGGGCCGTCCAGGACGCCGGCGGGGAGCTGTCCCGGACCACCGTCCGGCTGTTCAACGAGCTCAAGTCGCAGGCCGAACGGGCCGCCGCCGAGCAGGGCGTGTCCCTGAACACCTACATCTCGCGGGCGGTCTCGGACTCCGTGCGGTCGGCCGTGCCGAGCAAGAACCAGCGCGGCCGGGGCGGCAACTCCGGTCGCAACGTCACCGGCTACATCCGCGGCTGAACCCCCTTTCTCCCTGTCTGACGAGGACCCCATGCACACATTCCTGACCCCTGAACCGGTCACCATCGAGATCCGCAATTCCGCCGGCTCCGTCCTGGTCGACCTGGCCGACGTCACCACCAGTTCCGTCGACGTGGTGGCCGGCCCGTCACATCCCCTCGGCTTCCTGGACGACGTGATCCGGGCGGCCAAGGCCCAGTTCGTCGGCGGCCGGTCCGGCGGCGACGACGGTCCGGGCGGCGGCTACCGCGACGACCGACCCCTGGACGATCCCGCCGAGCGGGTCCGGGTGGATCTGCGCCAGCAGGGCGCCGGCGGCGAGTCCACGACGCTGATCGTCGACACCGATCCCGCCCGGGACGGCTGGAAGTCGTCCTTCACCGTGCACGTCACCGCGCCGGCCGGGTCCGGCGTGCGGGTGCAGACCCAGTCGGCGAACACGGTGGCCACCGGGATCGCCGGCCGGATCGAGGTGCGCAGTGCTTCGGGCGACGTCCGGGCGGACCAGGTACTGGGCCGCTCGGTGGTGCAGACGGCCAGCGGGGATGTGGCCATCTCCGACACGGCCGAATGCGACATCCGCACCGCGTCCGGGGATATCGCGCTGCGGCGGGTGCGGTCGGAGGCGCAGGTGCATTCGACCTCGGGCGAGATCCGCATCGACACGGCCGGCGACGACGTGAGCGTGCGGAGCGTGTCCGGCGACATCCGGGTGCTCGACGCCGTCACCGGGCGCGCAGAGTTGATCACCGTCTCCGGCGACGTCGAGGTCGGCGTGCACGCGGGCACGCTCGCCGCGATCGACCTGAGCACGGTGTCCGGGTCGACCGCGAACGACTTCGTGGTCAGCGACGAGCCGCCGTCGCGCGAAATGGGGGTCGACGCCGCGTACGTGGACGACCTGGTCGACATCGGTGCCGAGTCCGGCGCTCAGCAGCCGATCAGCGGCGCCAGCGGGGCCGCCGAGCCGGTGCTGGACCTGCGGGTCAAGACCACCTCCGGCGACATCCGGTTGCACCGGGCGGCAGGCGCCTGACCCGCCCTGACCCGCCCCGACCCCGCCCCGACCCCGCCCAACCCCGGCAGTTGATCATGCAGTAGGTGTTGTCCAGGACGCCTCTTTGAACCACCTTCTGCATGATCAACTGCGCGGGGCGGCTGGGCGGGGCGGGGTGGAGCGGAGCGGGGACGGCCACTTTCAAGGGTGCAGCCGCAGGGCAAGGCCGCCGCGCCGCGGGTCCGCGGCCGGCCCGTCCCGGCCGATCACCGCGACCCCGCCGAAGAAGGGTCGCTGTTCGGGCCATTGGACGACGCTCTCCCCGTCGTCGTTGAGCGCTTCGATCACCTCGGGGGGGAACCCGGGTTCCAGGTGCACAGCGTCCGGCGTCGCGGTCATCCGGGGGGCGGCCACCGCTTCCGCGGGACTGCGACCGTCGACCAGTACCCGCGTCAACACCTGCAGCAGGGCCGGTCGGATCCGGCTGCCGCCGGCCGCGCCGCCCGCGAACAGCAGCCCGTCGTCCGGGTCGGTGACCACCAGCGGCACCATCATCGACGGCATCCGCTCCCCCGGCCTGAGCTCGGCCCGCAGCAGTTCACCCTCGCCGAGCATCGAGTTGCCGTGCACCCCGCCGTACCAGACACCCGAGCCCAACCCGAGCGAATG
>DATDBV010000637.1:0-8589 GCA_036524715.1 Nakamurella sp.
TCAATCACCACGAACTCCGGCGCGCTGCTGGTTGACCCGCCGGCAGCAACCGGGCATGCTCAACCCGCCCCCAGGTGGTCCCATGCTCGTGGCAAAGCGGTGGTCCCTTCACGCTGGCAAGCGACACAGTGTGGTTGACGGCCCAGCTCGACGAAGATCGGCCCAGCGCGCTCGGAGCTGGGCCCGCCAGTCGAAGGCGGTCCGACAGGCACCCCCGGAAGCTGGCGGCCCGTTCCCACGACGCTGGGTCCAGTCGACACGGGACGACCCGGGGTTCGCGGTCAGTGCATCCTCAGCACGGTGGACCGCGGACCCAAGGAGGGCCGCGGATGTCAACAGCGGACCTGTGAACCCAGCCGGCTGGATCATCAACACGGCCGACTCGGCGCATCCTGAATGGCATGACGACAGCACCATCGGGCGGGACCGATCACGAACCCGCGGGCGGCGAGGTCCACCCACCCGGTTCGCGCCGCCCGCCGCTCGGCGGCGAAGACCGACGCTCCCCCACGACCAAACCGCCCGCCCGATTGGTCAAGTTGACCAGCCCACTGGCCCGCCAATTCGCGGGCCGACGATGGTTCCCGCTCTGGGCCGTCCTGCACCACCAAGGTCGACGCTCCGGCCGCGCCTACGCGATCCCCGTCGCCGTCCTGGTCACCCCACGAACCTTCCTGATCGGACTGCCCTGGGGGCCGCAGACCAACTGGGCCCGCAACGTCCTGGCCGCGGGCGGCTGCACCATTCGGTGGAAGGCCGTCGACTACCAGGTCACCACACCCACCCTGGTCGGACCCGAAACCGCCCTCGCCGCCGCCAACTGGCTGCAGCGCAACCTCATCCGACACACCGGGCTCCAACACTTCCTCCAACTCCAACGATGACCACCCCACGCGCGGGCGCGTGGACGAAGAATGGCGTGGGAGTGGTTCAGCACGGTGACCGACGAGGTGAGCATCGGTCGGAAACCGAGGCCGCACAGCCGCGGGCCGGCGCGAAGGCTCATCGCCGCGGCGGAGCCGGCCAGGGAGTCACCGGCAGGACGATCCTGACGACGGCGGGATCCCCGCCGTCCTGCCGGGGGGCGACCTCTCACCAGGGTCCGGTTCCGGGGTCCGTTCCTGGACCGGCGACCTGGCCAGACGCGTCGAAGGATGCCCAGTCGAAGATGGTCGTCATCCTGGTGATGGTGCCGTTGTCGATGATGAGGTACTCGGCGGCGGGGCCGTTCCGTCCAGAAACAGTGTCGACGTGTCGCGCCCGGCTCACGGTTGGCGCCGTTGGCGTTCCAGGCCACCGCGGACGACGCCCGGGCGTCGTTCACGATCATGGCCGGCACCGTTGGTGCCGAGCAGTCGCCCGTCGGCATCGAGGACCGGCCCGCCGGAAGTGCCGGTCGGCAGCGGCGCGATGTGCTCGAGGCTGCCGCTGATGCGGCGGCCGCGCGGGCCCCGGCATGTCCGGTCCACGCCGGAGACGAACCCGAAGGTCGCCGGGTCGAGGTCATTGCTTCATGTGAAAGCCACGGCGGTCAGGAGTGACCATGCCCGCCGCGCCGTCCGCCCGGGGCGGGAGGGCGCCTTCCGTTGTTGCGGCCGAAGGTGGGACCCCGGTGGTCGTAACACGAAGGCCCGGCCCGGAGGCGTTCCGGGGCCGGGCCTGATCGCGGGTGGTCCTGTCGCGGTGATCGGCGTAATCACTCGTGTGGACTTGACGAACAGACTCTAGGAGCGCCGGGTTCGGACTGTGAATCGGTTGCCACTTGTTGCCGGGGACTGATCATCCCTCGTGATGTCCGAGCCGCGCGAAATCACACATATGAAAATGAAGGGTCTGGGTGAGCGCATCGCGTGGGCCGCGATCCAGTCGTAGATGCCCTTGAGGTGCCGTGCCACGCAGGGTGCGTAGACGACACGGCGGGTCACGATGGATTGTCGGTGGCGTGCTCGGCAAGGTGTGCCGCCATGCGCTTGCGCATCTCGTCGAAGCTGATGGCTTGGGAGGGGTCCGCGTGTAGTTCGTCGTAGGCTTCGGCGACCTCGGTGCGCAGCCACGACTCGACCGCCTTTTCCTGGGCGAACAGGGCCCGCAGTCCATCCCGAACGACTTCGCTCTCGCTTGCGTAGGCGCCCGAGGCGACGCGTTCGCGGAGGGCGTCGGCCATGTCGTTCGGGAGAGTGATGCTCAGTTGCCGTGTGGTCCGCATGACCAGCCCTCCTGTCAGTAGGACTGAATCCTACTCTCACCGGAGTTCGCCTCAGGTGTCGTGGTGGCAACCCGCGTGTCAGCGAACCCGAGGAGATGTCCTCTGGGCGTGGAGAAATGCGCATTCACCCGAGTGCATGACACCGGAGCACCGATCACCGGTCGCGACGGCCTACGATCCGCATCCCCCGGTCCCCGTTCTGGTATCGTTTGCCCAAGTCAGGACGCTATGAGGAAC
This sequence comes from Nakamurella sp., assembly GCA_036524715.1. GTDB lineage: Bacteria > Actinomycetota > Actinomycetes > Mycobacteriales > Nakamurellaceae > Nakamurella. Next base: position 2,444 of record DATDBV010000637.1, read on the forward strand.
TCCGTGAGGCGTGTCCTATCGGTACAAGTCCCCCTCAGACACTGGATTACGCCTCGCCTGGTTCGATCACTCGCTGGCCAGACTCGTGGCCACCGTCGAGCCGACACCTGTTGTGACGTGGATGCTGTCGGTTCTGTGGTCGAAGGTGTTCCGCAGGTTGATAGCGTCGATCATCGTGCGCGGTGGGGGGTCGCCGGCTGCCCATGATGGGCATGTCTCGGACTGCTGGCGCAGCCATGGTCCGAGGGCCGCCAGGACCCGGGATTCGGCGAGGTAGACCGATGACCGTTGGCCGGCCGCCGGGTCACCGGGTGTCGGGCGGCATCGGTGATGTGGCGCAGCCGACCCGGTGGAGCAGCAGGGGCCGGCGGGTCCGGTCCGGTTTGACGACGAGTTCTCTTGCCGCGGAGCTTGCGTGACCCACGATCCCGGCCCGAACCTGTCCGACTCCGACCCGGCGATACGCAAGGTTCCAGGACCGGCCGCCCGCACCCTGGCCGCCCTACTCACCCTCCGCGACCGGGTCATCGCACCCATCATCGCCGGCGTCCGCCGGCCCAGACCCGGACGACCGCCAATCACCCACACCCGCGTCGACCGCGACTACGCCACGCTTCGCAAGGAGATGGGAACCCACTTCCACGACCTGGCCATCGACGCGGCGGCGTGACAACAAATGTCGATGCTGCTTCGCAAGCCCCTATTGATCTTGCAAAGCGCCGATCTCGGCCAACCGGCGGTTGATCGCGTCCTGGTCGAAGGGGATGGACTCCGGACCGCTGGTCCAGTCCTCGACGGGGGAGTCGCCCTTGCCTGCCACGCAGACCGGGTAGGTCCTGTCGGGGGTGAGATCGAGGACCTTCTCGCGTTTGATCGTGTGCTCCCAGCGATCACCGAAGTCATACAGATAGCTGATGTTCTCCCTGGCGGCGAAGGCGACGCTGCACCGCAGTCCCTCCTCGTCGTCGGTGTCCGGGCTGTTGAAGGGGTCGCCGTAGGCTCGCTGGCCCACGGTGAACGCGTGGAGATGGTTGCCGTCCCACCCCATGACGATCTGTATCACCTCGTGCAGCATGCCGAGGCTGGCGGTGGCGGGCATCAGCACCCGGCGCCAGACCGGGTGCCGCATGCGGTTCAGGGAGATCTTGAGCTGGACGGCCTGCGCGCAGGTCGGTGTGGCGCCCGAGGACAGGAACGCGGTGAGTGCCTCGGCCAGTTCGGCGGTGGCCGGGTGGGCGGCGCACTCGACGGTTCGCAGACGGGAGTCGAGTCCGTCGCCGGGCACCATCTCATCGAGGCGCGAGAGCGCTTCGTCCGGTCCGGAGTCGCTCAGGGCGGCGGCGGCGTACTCGACCGCGAGCCACGCCGAGTCCTGCGCGCTCAGGTCCCCGTCCGCGATGGCACGGGCGTGGGCTGCCAGGTTCGGCAAGGCTGTCACCTCATCCCAGACCGCGTCGGCCGGCGACTCGAGCGAGTAGACCAGGTCCACCGCCGCGATACGTTGCGCAGGGGTAGCGGCGTCGGCGGCGTGGAGGAGGTCTCGACCGGCATGCAGGGGTGCTCGGTCGCCCAGCCAGGTCTGCGCGGCCCGCCACCGTCCGCCCTGCTCGACGTCGGCGAGTCGGGCGAGGACCTCGGCCGCCGAAAGGTCAGCGGTGATCGGCTTGGGCACCCGCGCCTGCATCTGTTCGGACGCCCACTGGCCGAGTGGCGTGATCCTGACATCCGATCCGTGTCGGACGACGGCCCCGAGCTCGATCAGTGGGTCCAATGCCGCGAGGGGATCGGCCCGTCCGACCCAGCCGGTGTGGAACCAGTAGGCGGCGTCCGAGTCCTCCTCGTCCAGCGCCTCGCGGGCTCGGTGCCACATATCGGCGAACGGGGCCGATGGGTCCGTGGCCAGCGCGGTCAGCATGACGCGGACGACCACGGTTGCCTCGGCTTCGTCCGCCTCGGGCAACGCGGGAGCGAACACGGTGGCCAGACACGCCAGCCACAGCTCGCACACGGTGTCGTCGTCACTGTCGGACCACTGCGCGAGCGCCGGGCCGGGTCTGGCGTGGCCGTCGACGATCCGGAGTAACCCGACGGTCAGGGCGAGTGTCCACGGACGATGCAGTGCCGGCATGTCCGATGCCGTACGTATCCGAGCCGGCACCGAGATGCCCAGCACCTGCGCCGCTCCCGGCACGTCGACCGGCCGGAGCACCCACTTGGGTGTGACGCGCTTGCCCTCGTCCACCCAGCTGGCCAGCCGGTACGCGGAGGTGAAAGCTGGGCAGCGCCGGATCGTGTCGACGAGCGTGGAAGGTCGGGGCACCTTGCGACCGTAGCCGTCGCGGTCGGACGGCAGGTTGGCAGGATCGGCTTCGGCAACGGAATAAGAACAAGGGCGGGCAGGCAACTGCTACGGGCGCGGGGACGGGGTTGCAGTCACCGTCGTTGGCGGGTGCAGTGCGGCGCAGCGCGATCGTTGACGGCGCGACCGTGACAGCTGATCGCTTCGCTGACTGACGTGCCGATCTGCCGAGACGCCAGCGCTGATTGACCTCGTGAAACGGTCTGGACGTGGCGGGCCTGGCTTGGATCGCGCACGTCCCCCGGGTCCTGCACGATGTCGTGGTCGAGTGTCGGCGTAACCGATCCTATAGCATTGTTGCTATGTCGTTGGGTACCGTCGAACTCGAGCCCGAGGTCCGCGACAGGTTGCAGGAGCTGTCGACGGCGCAGTTCGCGACGGCGGCGTTCTACATCGACCTGTTGGCTGAGGAGGGGCCGCTGCTGGGTGAGCCGTATACGAGGCAGTTGGACGGCAAGCTGCGGGAGCTGCGGTTCCATCTTGGCCGTCAGGCGTGCGGATCACTTACTGGATCGCATCTGGTCGTCGGATCATCCTGCTCACGGTGTTCGTCAAGTCGCGGATGCGGGAGGCGCGCGAGGTGAAACGCGCGGTCCGCGCGTTGGCGCGCTGTCTGGCCGAGGAGCAGACAATCGAGGAGGAACCATGACCGAGCGGACGAGATGGAACGAGCTCAGGGACGCCGCTTGGATGAGCCAGGCGCACGGGAATCCTACCACGCAGCGAAGCTCGCCTTCGAGTTGGGGCGGTCCGTCCGGGGGCTGCGTGAGCAGCGTGGCTGGAGCCAGACGCAGTTGGCGGACGCGGCAGGGATGACTCAGTCGGCCGTGGCCAGGTTCGAGGCAGGTGGCACCATCCCCAGCCTGCCCGTCCTGGACCGGCTCGCCTATGCACTCGACGCCGAACTCACCGTCAGCGTGACCCCACGATCCGACGTCGCCTGATCCCACCGAACCCGCTGCCCCACCGGGTTCGTCACCCACCGCTACGAGATACCTGCCGGCGCCCGCTGCGGGTGTGGCTGAACCCGAGTCACGGCGCCCTGATCGGGGCCCTGGCCGACCGATTCGACCCGTCTCGGGCGACCGCCCGGGAGCATGCCGCCAACGACTGGATCGCACAACGCGTCGGTCCGCCGGATCTACCGGCAACGTGTTCGGGCCGGACGCCGTCCGGCCACTGCCGCAGTTCGACCCGGGCCGCGGCATTCACTGGAAGACCGCGACCATCGCCACCGCGATGCACAACCGGTTCTTCGTGTGGGTCGACGACGACGCCACCGGCGCCGACAGCGGCTACCTGGCCGCCCGCCACCGCGGCGGCGCAGCCGTGTACCGGGTGGACCCGGCGGTCGGCCTGCTGCCGGAGGACGTCGAGGCGATCCGGATGCTCAGGGATCCGGGCCAGTACTCCGGCCGTCCCGATTGGACCTGCGGCGGCGACATCCTGTTCATGCCCGGCCCACGCGGTCAGGACGGGGCGTCCGGGTTGGCGTGGCTGTCGGGTGCTGCGACCGCACCGTACGGGCTGAGTGCGGGCAGCCGCGTTCGTCCGCGCGCTGATTCAGCCAGCGCACGCATGAATTCCTTGACCGCCGCTGCGTTGTCCGGGTAGGGGAACTCGGAGTCGTCGACGCGAGTGAACATGTCGAAGGCTTCAGCGAGCTGTTCCCGGTCGAGACGATCGACCATCTTCCCGTCGGCGACGGAGAGCATGCGCGTGTAGTCGAGTTTGGTGACCAGGCGCGCGATGTCATCGGCGTCCCGCGGGCGAACCCGGTCGTAGGTGGCAAGGATCTTGTTGGCGCCCAGTTCGTACGGGTCCAGGATCGGCCCGAACCTGGACGGCAGGGACGGGAGCGCCTGGTAGTCGCTTCCGATTTCAATCTGGATGGCGCGAGATGGCCGGCCGATACTGCGTTGTGCGCCGCGGGTCACCAGAAGTCTGCGCAGCGCCGGTGATCGGCTGTCATCGTTCACCACGTACCCCGCTGCCCTGAATGCATCCGCGACACGGTCGGTGATGCCTACGACGTCGGCCCCCAGCGAGGAGGTGAAGGCGTCGAGGTCCTTGGTCTGCCGGTCGATCAGGCCGTGCGCGATCAGTGCTGAGCCGCCGGCCAGGCTGATCTGACCAGCGGCCGCGGACAGCAGGATGACTGCGGCGCGCTCCTGCTCGGCGGACAGCGGCACTACAGCAGCCCCCACTCGGTCAAGGCCGCCCGCCAGGGCTCCCGATAGCCGCGCGGCCACAGGACGTCGTCGAACTGCGCGGCGAGCACCGTCGGGTCTACCCAGGTGACGATGTCCGCGAGCGACCCTTCCACCATCACCTGGGTGTAGGCGTTGAGCAATACCGACAGGTTGGAGGCGTCCCGCCACCGCTGCGTGTCCGAGCCGGACCACTCCAGATGCAACGGCAAGCGAAAACGGCCGGCGGGTCGAAACGCCGGCTCCCACAACTCGTCGGGAATCAGCACCGGCCCCCGGCGTAGGCCCACATCGACACTGCGCCCGGTGGCAGTTCGAGCCGCCAGTGCTCGTTCGATTTGGGCACTCGCGGCGGCGTTCGGCTTCCGTGCGCCGCTGACCCACTGGCTGACAGCGGCCTGGGTCGAGTTGAGTGCGGAGGCCAACTCGCCCTGCGTCATGCTGGCGCCGAGCAGGTCCCGCACAGCCACCCGTGATGCGGTCACTTCAAAAGTATAACAAGCAACAGCGGACCCCGGGGCGCCGCGTCCCGGTTGAGAACTGCGGCGTCAGCGACCCAACCGGCTCGAACCGCCTTGCGGAAACCGGCGTGGCCGCCCCAAAGGTTAATGCCCACTCCCGCGCATGACACAGTTGTGAGCCAGCAGCCGATGTTCAGGTGACGTGGATTGCCGACGCACGAGGAGGCATTGGTGTTCCTCGTGCGTACGACCGGTCCCTGGACGTGCCTGCCGCTCAGGCGAAAGCCTGGGCGATCATGCTGATCTCGATGTCACACTCGACTCGACGCGGATGGGGTCTGCGGCCGGCCGCCCGGCCCGGCGATCTGGCTGGTCGGCCCCGGTCAGCACCAGTGCTGCCGGAGTGACTTCGGGTCCCGAGTAGGACAGTTCGCTGCCCTCGCGGTCGTCGGTCTCGTCGATGCCGAGGTGGTCGGGGTCCTTGCTGACCAGGAAGGGCCGAACCTCGGGGTCGGCCGGGTCGCGCAGCGAGATGATCAGATGCCAGGCGAATGCCGGGTTGTGTAGCCGGTAGTCGATGCTGGAGAAGTTGGCCGGTTGGCGGCGGTGTACGTGGAACGCGGCGACCGGTTCCAGCCCCATCCGCTCGATTCGCCGCCAGGCGCGCAGCAGGTCGGTCGGGTCGGCGACGAAGCCCGCGTCCTCGTATGCGCGGAAGTAGGCGCCCTGGGCGTGGAACGCGGCCCGGTGGCCCGGATCGTTGCGTTGGTTGCGCTGCGGGTCGAGCACCACCACGTCAACCGCTCGGTGGGGAAATCCGGGTTGGCGGGGGTCCCCGGCAAGCAGGCCGTACGCCTTCAGCCCGGCCCGGTTGAGATCTTGGGCTCGTCGCACCAGGCGTGAGTACAGCTCCGCCGGCATGTGCACGGCCCGTGGCATCGGGTTGGCGTGGTTGGTGTCGGCGGCGGCGATGGCATCGAGCGGAGCGGGCATCGGAAGGATCCAATCGGCAGGTGTGGTTGATCCGGCCGGCGTCGGCCGTGGCGGGACTGACGGACTTGGTCGCGGGATGCCGGGCGTCGACATCCCGCGATCACGGTGTCGCCGTGCCTCGGT
>DATDBV010000638.1:0-2292 GCA_036524715.1 Nakamurella sp.
CTCAAGGTGGCCTGGGGTGGCTGCGCGTACTGCGGCGCACCGGACGGCGCGCTGCAGCGCGACTGTGTGCTCCCGATCTCCCGGGGTGGTCGCTACACCGTGGACAACGTCGTGCCGGCCTGCCGGTCGTGCAACGCGAGCAAGTGCGGCGACGAGGTCACCGGCTGGCTCCGGCGCAAGAAGCTCGACGAGAGCCGTTTTCTACTCGGGTATCTGGAAATCCGGGCGAGCCTGGCGACCGACGTCGAGGCGGCGGCGGACGGTCAGGGCGTCAACGCGTCCGCCAGGTAGCGCACCGACAGGTCCACGACGGCGTCGACCTCGGTGGAACCGGCGAAGATGTGATCGGCGCCGGTCACCGGGACCAACCGGACCGGCACCCCGGCGGCGGCGAGCGCGTCGCGCAGCGCCTCACTCTGGGCGAACGGCACCACCCGGTCGGCGGTGCCGTGCACCAGCAGGAACGGCGGCGCGCCCGGATGCACCTGGCGCAGCGGCGCGGCATCGTCGTGGGTGGCGGCGTCGGCGCCGGCCAGCAGCAGGTCCGGCGGCTGTTCGAGGGCGGATGCCGGCAGTGCGGCGGCCGATTCGGGTGGCAGCTGGAGCCGTGGAAGCGCGTCGGGATCGGCGACGCCGTACCAATCCACCACCGCGTCCACTCGGCTGGGCGGGCCGATGACTCCCTCGTCGCCCTCCAGGTCCACCCGCGACGCGGTCAGCGCGAGCAGCGCGGCCAGATGGCCTCCGGCCGACTCGCCCCACGCACCGATCCGGGTAACGTCGATGCCCAACCGGTCGGCGTGGGCTCGCAGGTAGCGGACCGCGGCCTTCACATCGTGCAACTGCGCCGGGAACGGCGCCTCCCGGGCATGCCTGTAGTCGACCGTCGCCACGGCCAGACCGGCGTCCAGCAGGGCGTCGAAAAGCTGTTCGGGGCGCAGGGTTTCCGGGAGATACCGGCGGTCTCCGGACAGCCAGCCGCCGCCATGGATCCACACCACCAGGGCAGCCGGCACCGGTGCGGCCGGCACCAACAGGTCCAGCTGCAGCGGCCGGTAACCCGGGAGCAACGCGTAGCTGATTCCCGGATGGTACCGGGTACCGTCCGCCCGGGTGATCGGCTCGACCGGCGCGAGGTAGCGTACCGGAGCATTCCACTGATCCTGCTCGGCCATCGCCGATCCTCCGCTTCCACCACTCATCCGGAAAGGGTCGCCCACGCCTTGGGGGTCAGCCGGACGCGGTCGGTCCGGCGGTAGATCTCGGCCGGCCGGGAAAGTCGGTGAGCTTGCGGCCGGGTGGCACCCGCAGACGATAGCGCGATCCTGCGCCATGGCCGGGCGCGCGGCATCGACGTCCCGAACACCCACCGACATGGTGGCCTCTCCGCTGCCCAAAGGATACGGCTCCATGATCGGCATTGGGTCGCCAGCCTGCGCCGACCCCGCCACCGCCGCATGACCCACCAGCCCGGTTGCCGCCCCCACAGTCTGATGCGGACCGACAGTGCCTTGCTACCAACGATTGTGATGCCGGACCAGGTCCCTCCCGGGCCCGCTGGCGCAGCCGACCGAACGACCGGCCCACACTGATCCGCCGGATGGGTTGACAAGTCCGACTCGAGCCGGGATAGTCCTTCCTATCGAGTTGCACAAACGTTTTGGCAAAGGAGCTAGTGCGATGATGAAGCCCACTCTGCGCGATGTCGCGGAGCGTTCGGGGTTCTCCATCACGACCGTCTCCCACGTCCTGAACGATGTGCCCGGCAAGCGGATCCCCTCCACCACCCGCGATCGGGTCCGCGCGGCCGCGACCGAGTTGGCCTACCGGCCGAACCGGCTCGCGCAGGGGCTGCGGCTGCAGCGTTCCAACACCCTGGGTTTCGTCAGCGACAAGATCGCCACCACTCCGTACGCCGGTGAGGTGATCCTCGGCGCGCAGGATGCGGCGGCCGAACACGGCAACCTGTTGCTGTTGATGAACTCCGACCGCGACCCGGGCCTGGAGGAGCGCGAGATCCGCGCGTTGCAGGAGCGCCAGGTCGACGGCATCATCTTCGCCTCGGAGTATCACCGGGTGATCACTCCGCCGGACGCGTTGCGGGGCACCCCCGCCGTCCTGCTGGACGCGCGATCGGTCGACGGCGACGTCAGCTCGGTCGTGCCCGACGAGGTCGGTGGCGCCCAGGCCGCGGTCCGTGAGCTGATCGAGGCGGGCCACCAGCGGATCGCCTTCCTGAACAACATCGACGACATCCCGGCCACCCACCTGCGGCTGCAGGGTTTCCGGCAG
>DATDBV010000639.1:0-3129 GCA_036524715.1 Nakamurella sp.
CACGGCACCGGCTTCAACTGGTTCGAGCCCGACCATTTCCGGCTGGTCACCCTGCCGGCGGTGGACATCCTGGAGGAGGCCATCGGCCGGATCGCCTCCTACCTGGAGTCACTGCGCGAGTAGCCGGCCGACACTCATCCCGTCATCAACGTCGACACTCCTGCGAGGATATCGGCCTCGAGTCGGCGCCAGGCCGGAAGCCGCCGGATCGGGCCGTCGATGTCCAGACGATCCAGGAGGGCACGCCGACGCTTCTCGAAGTCGTTCCGCTCCTGCGTGCGACGTCGCCCGGTCGCCTCGCTGGCGGCGGTGCAGGAAGACCAGGTCGGTCGGGATGCCCTCCGCGCGCAGCCGCTCGAGCTTGCTCAACGAAGTCCCTCGGTAGTCGAGGGGTTGCCCGATCGCCTCGGTCCCCCCGGCGCGGAGGATGAGAGTACGCAGATGCGGGATGAGACCGTCATCGGAGGCGCCCTCGCGGAGCAGAACGAAGGTGATCGGCGTTCTGCTCACCCCGGCCGACAGCGACGCAATCGATGGTTCCCCTGGCCGCAGTGCCCCGCTTCACGCCGCCGCCGGCCTTCCTGGTTCGCTCGGCGAACCTGGCTCACGCGGTCCCCAGCTCGGCATAGGGCAGCTCCAATTGGAGGACGGCGTCCCGCGGCGTCCGCAGATAGTCGACGATGATGTCCAGCGTCACCGGCATCGGGGAGGGCATCGGGGCCGATGCCGCTCGCCAGGACTTGACCATCGGCAGGCACCGCACAGTCGTTGCCGGCTCTTGGGAGCCCACGCGCTTGATGCTGGTGGGAACGGCAACCAGGAGATCGTCGACATCTTGGAATGCGACGAAGTAGGGCGAGTGTGTGTTGACAATCACCTGGCGGAGCGGGTTCTCCTGACTCGGGGATTCGGTCGGGTCGACGGCCAGTCGCTTCACCTGGTCGACCATCGATGCGATCTTCGCCGGATGGATGCCGTTCTCGGGTTCCTCCATGCAGATCACACCGCCGAAATCCTGGTCGATACCGATGATGCACAGTGCGAGAAAGCGCAGCGTGCCGTCCGAGAGCGCACGGGCGGGGAGCATGGGACCCGCCCCGATCCGCGCCTCTAGCGTGAGCAGTTCTCGCTGATGGTCGAAATCGACCGTGACCTCCCGGACATCGGTCAGGGCCGACGCGTCGGCGCTGACCCTCGCGTAAACGGTTTCGGGGTCACGGCCCGCCAGCCGGTACAGGGCCGCGGCCAGGTGCGAGCCGTCGGGCTGAATTCGGTTGGGTCCCGACGCCAGGTCGGGTGCCCGCATCGCCGACGGCTCGAGCGCGAGCATCCGCCACTGCTGCATCTCCCGCCGCGCCACCAGGATGGTGGGGTAGTCGGACGTGGTTGTCGTGGAGATGACCGTCCGCGGAGCACTCGCCGCCGGCGATCGACGCGGCTTGCCGCGGCTGCCACCGTCCTGGTGAACATTGACGACGTTGTTGCCGTCGGCGTCCTGATCGGTTGAGATGTACGCGGTCCCGGACCGCCGACCGACCACCACGACGTCTCGGAACTTCGCCTTGCCGTGGGGCCAGGCCAGGTGGGCGACCGCTTCGCCCCGGTTGATGTGCCGCAGCTTCTCGCTCAGCAGCACGATCCGCCCCGGCTGATGCAGGCCCAGGGAACTGGAGGGCTGGTATTCGAGCTCCAGTTCGTACCGAAGAAAAGTGGTCGTAGCCTCGGCCCGACGACCGAAATCGTCCGTCACCTGCGGAGGGACGATCATCTCGGCCGCCAGTCGAAGGCGCGCCGGCCCGGCCTGCTCATCGTCCTGCTGCCAGAACAGGGTCCGCGGGTCGGTTCCGCGGGATCCGTGCGACCGCAGCCGCTGGGCCGCCTCCATGAACGGATGGTCCGCCAGGAGCGACAGAAATTCGACGGCGTCGAAGATGTTCGACTTGCCGACCGCATTCGGCCCCGCGATGCAGGTGTACGGACCGAGATCCAGCTCAAATCCAAGCAGGTTCTTGAACCCGTCGGCCTCGAGTCGAGTCAGCACAACTCGACGCTAGCGCAGTCGACCACCGCATCCACCTGATCCTTCGACCGCCCGGCGGAGGGTCAGCACCCCCATCTCGTCATGCGCTGACTCGTCGTGTTCGGGGGGACGGACCGCGCCGAGCCGCTCAGGGCAGCAGGTCTCCCGGGATCTGCGGGTCCGCGTCCAGCAGGAACGCGCGCACCCGGGCGACCTCGTCGGCCTCCTCGAACAGCGCGGCGGCCTGGCCGAGCGCCGACAGCGAGCGCAGGAAGCCGCGGTTCGGCTCGTGCGACCACGGGATCGGCCCCGCGCCCTTCCAACCGTTGCGCCGCAGCAGGTCCAAGCCCCGGTGGTAGCCGACACGCGCGAAGGCGTAGGCGGCGACGTCGTCACCCCGGTCCAGCGCCGTCTCGGCCAGCACCGCCCAGCCGAGTGATGACGTCGGGTTCCGCCGCACGACATCGCCGGCCGACTCGCCCGCAGCAAGCAACTCGGCCGCCGGATCCACCGGCAGCTTGACCGGCGGCGGTCCCAACAGATTTCCGGAAGTCATGGCCCGATCCTGCCACCGGGCACCATGACGACCGGAGCCCGGCCCCGCCCCGTCCGCTCCCCGACACGGCGACCGCGACGGGACCGGGGGCATAACCGCGGGCCTACCCGAACTGCGCCGCCATCGCGGCGTCCACGTTGCGGTACTGCTCGCCCGCCCGGCCGACGTGCGCGGCCAGGGCCTGCAAGGCCAGCTGCCGATCCTGCGCGGCGGCATCCCACCGGGCCTTGAGTGCTCGGTAGCCGACCAGGGTTTCGGCCTCCATGTCGGAGGTTGCTGCCACCCGCGCGTCCAGATCGGACAGCTGACCTTCGATCCGGCTCCAGGTCGCGATCAGGCCGTCCCGGCCGTCGGCAAGGGCTGCGTAGTTGACCGCGATGGTCGTCATCCGGCCACCGCCGGCACAGCCTGGGCGAGGGACAGTTCGGCCTCGCCGAACCGGGAGGCCGCCGCCGTCAGGGCGGACCCCTGTCCGATCAGCGCGTCCTTGAGCAGGACCGCGTCGGCCAGGTGTCGCTCCATTGCCGCGACGAACCTGGGCGCGGCCTCGCTG
>DATDBV010000640.1:0-6227 GCA_036524715.1 Nakamurella sp.
CCCCGCATCGGGCGGCGCGGGCGATGACCGATTCGGCCGAGGCCGGCTGGCTGTGGAGCCGTTCGGCCGAGTTGACCGGGGTGGAGCCGCTTCCGGGCGACTACTGATCCGGGCCGGATCGGGTCCGCGTGGACGCCTGCGTCCGCCTGCGGACGATCAGGGTGGACAGGAAGGCCAGCGCGACGAACAGCACGACGATGACCCATTGCCACAGCGACCAGCCGCTCGACGAGGACGCGGCGGCATTGTCCGAACCAGAGGTGACCGTGGGCGCGGTTGTCGGGGACGCTGTCGGGGAGGTGGTCGGAGTGGTCGCCGCAGCGGTCGTCGGTGGAGTGGCCGGTGTTGGCGTCGCCGGGGCGGTGGCGACCGGGGCGACCGGGGAGATCGCCGCGGCCGCGAGCTCGAAACTCACCGTGCCCTCGACCGGGTGGCCGTCGTCGGACACGACCCGGTAGGCGATCGTGTAGGTGCCGGCGACCGGCAGCGCCGCCACCGCGCTGCTCAGCTGCGCCCCGTCGACGGTCGGCGCACCCGACTGATACTGGTTGCCGTCCGGACCGGTCACGGTGACCACCGGCTCGAAGTCCGCGAGGTTGTCGTCGAAGGTGAGCTTGGCGACCGTCGGCGCCGACGTCAGGACGGCCCCGTCGGCGGGGTCGCTGCCGATCAGGGAAGCATGAGCGGACGCGGTGCCGGGCAGGCCGAGGATGCCGAGCAGGACGAGGGCAAGGACGATCACCGCCGGCGCGGACGAGCGGGCGGTGGCGCGGGACAACATCGAGAAAGGGTCCTCGGGATCGGTGTTCGACGGTCAGGCGGCGCGCGGGCCGACCAGGTACGACATCAGCTGGGCATCGATGTCGTCGAGGTCGCCCGACACCGCCCGCAGGGCCGACCGGCGGGTCGGCGAGGGCATCGACGCGGTCGCGGAGGTGGCCGCGGAGAGCTCGCCCAGCTGCGCCGTTGTCCGATCCACGAACCGGGCGACCGTCGGGTCGGAGCCACGGCGCGAGCGCAGGTCGGCCAGGGCCACGCGGAGGCCGGCGACCCGGGCCTGCACGCCACCAGCCGTCCCCCGGTACGCGGCCACGTCCTCGATGGGCACGCCGAGCTGACGGGCCCGGCGCTCGTCCAGCACACCCCGGACCCCGGTCGACGCCCGCAGGGCCCCGGCGGCCACCGCCGGCCCGATGATCTTGGCGGCGAGCAGCATCCGGCGCAGCGCCTTCGGGTCACTGAGCACGGCGACCAGGCCGCCCCCGCCGCTGGCCTTGGCGCTGCCCTTGGCGCTGCCCTTGGCGGTGGCTTTGCCGGTGGTTCCGGACGAGCCGGTGGTTCCGGACGAGCCGGTGGTTCCGGACGAGCCGGCGGCCCCGGACTTGGTCGCGGACGCACTCGCGGCCTTCTTGCGGGACTTGCGACGCAGCGCCACGCCTGCTCCCTCCTCGCGCCGGCGACCCGCCGGACCTGGCGATCAGCCTATGGCACCGAAGAGGCGGCCGAGCTCGCGAGGCCGCCATCCGGCATCGCGGGACGGGCGGCAGGATCAGCGGGGCGGCATCCGCAGGGCGCCGTCCAGGCGGATCACCTCGCCATTCAGGTAGTCCAGGCCGGCGATCGCCAGCACCAGCTGCGCGTACTCGTCCGGTCGGCCGAGCCGCGACGGATGCGGCACCCCGGCGGCCAGCGCGGCCCGGAACTCCTCGGTCACCCCGGCCAGCATGGGAGTCTCCATGATGCCGGGAGCGATGGTGACCACCCGGATCCCGTGCTGGGCGAGGTCGCGCGCGGCCGGCAGCGTCAGCCCGACCACCCCACCCTTGGATGCGGCGTAGGCGGCCTGGCCGATCTGCCCGTCGAAGGCGGCGACCGATGCGGTGTTGACGATCAGGCCGCGCTGCCCGTCCGGGCCGACCGGCTCGGTGCCGGCCATGGCCGCGGCGGCCAGTCGGAGGACGTTGAAGGTGCCGACCAGATTCACCCCGATGACCCGGGCGAACAGGTCGAGGTGGTGCACGCCGGACCGGGAGAGGATCCGGCCGGCCGTGCCGATGCCGGCGCAGTTGACCGCGAGACGCAGCGGTCCGGCGGCGGCGGCGAGGTCGACGGCCGCCTCGACGTCGCCGGCCGACGTCACGTCGCCCGATGCGGTGGTGACTCCGGTGCGGGTGCGGGCGCGCGTTCCCAGGCGACGGCGAGGTCGATCCCCACCACCGACACCCCCGATCCGGCCAGCGCGGCGACGGTGGCCGCGCCCAACCCCGACGCCGCTCCGGTCACCACCGCCGACGACCCGGTCAGTTCCATCGCACCTCCCCACTTGAAGCGGTTCTTCGGTGAACCTTCAGTGCCCGCTGACACCCTCGCGGATATGAACGAGCAGATCAATGCCGACGCCCGCACCATCGATCGACACGCGCGGCGGGTTGTCGCACTCGAAGTTCAGGTGGCCGAGCTGGAACGATCGCGCCGCCGCACCCTGATGCTCGGTCCGAGCATGCTGCTGGTGCTGGCCAACGTGACCCCGTTGGTCATCGCCCACCCCAAGAACGATCCCGACGAGTCCTACACACTGACCCAGCTGGTCTTCGGGGCCGTCAAGGCGCTGCCGGTGGGTTGGTTCCTGCTGCTCGGCCTGGTCGGACTGGCCTGCCTGGGCGCCGCTGCCGCGCTGCCGCACACGGTCGGCCGGCGCAGCGACTCGTGGCTGGTGGTGGCGTCCGGGGTGGGGATGCTCGCGGTGTTGGCGGTCCTGGTCGTGGTCGTCTCGTCGGCGAGCACCAAGAACACGTCGTACCTGTCACTGAGCCCGGCCACCGTCCTGGGTGCGGCGGCCGCCATCTGGCTGGTCGTCGGGGCCAGAAGCGTTCGCGGGTGAGTGTCGGACCGATCGGACGCCGGCGCCCGACGCGTGCTGAGATGGTGACCGGCACGCGGTGATTGCCGGCTCGGGCCGAGTCGGCACCGCACCGCAGCACCGACCGGGCCGCGGAGGGTGACGATGTTCCTGTTGCGCAAACCGATCATGGCCCTGTCCGGCAACGGCGCGGTGCGTGGCGCCCTGACGGGCTTCCCACCCACCCGATCCGTGGTCGACCGGTTCATTCCGGGCGAGACGAGTTCGGCCGCAGTGGCGGCGGTGACCGAACTGCGCGAAGCCGGCCTGCAGGTCACCCTGGACCATCTCGGCGAGGACACCACGGACCGGGCCACCGCGGACGCCACGGTCGAGGCCTACCTCGAACTCATCCAGGCGTTGGCCGCGGCCGGGCAGGTGGCCGGGGCCGAACTGTCGGTGAAGCTGTCCGCGGTGGGGCAGGCCCTGCTCGCCTCCCCCGACCTGCCCGCCGGCGGGAACGCCTACGCCCTGGCCGGCGCCCGGCGGATCACCGACGCCGCCTACGCGGCCGGCGCCCGGGTGAACCTGGACGTCGAGGACCACACCACGGTCGACCAGACCTTGGAGGTGTTGTTCGAGCTGCGCCGCAGTCACCCGGACGTCGGCATCGCGATCCAGGCGATGCTCCTGCGCACCCCGAAGGACCTGGCCGAACTCACCGGCCCCGGTTCCCGGGTGCGGCTGGTCAAGGGCGCCTACCAGGAGCCGGCGGACGTCGCGTACACCGACGCCGCCCAGATCGACCTCGCCTACGTGCGGGCCATGAAGTTCCTCATGCACGGCAAGGGCTACCCGATGATCGCCTCGCACGACCCGCGCATCGTGGCCATCGCCGACCGGCTGGCCACCGACGCGGGCCGCGCCCCGGATCGCTGGGAGCACCAGATGCTGTACGGGATCCGGCCGGACGAGCAGCGCCGGCTGGTTGCGGACGGCAAGACGGTGCGCGTCTACGTGCCGTACGGCTCGGACTGGTACGGCTACTTCACCCGGCGC
Organism: Nakamurella sp.; assembly: GCA_036524715.1. Taxonomy (GTDB): domain Bacteria; phylum Actinomycetota; class Actinomycetes; order Mycobacteriales; family Nakamurellaceae; genus Nakamurella. The sequence goes on from DATDBV010000640.1 coordinate 3,899, forward strand.
CTGGCGGAGCGCCCGGCCAACCTGATGTTCTTCCTCCGCTCGCTGACCTCCAAGGGCTGATCGAGGGCCTAATTGCACACTTGGGGGAGGGACATCCCGCCACCGAAAGGACCGTCATGGACGCCGTGACCCATCCGCCGTTGCCGGTGAACGAACCCGTCCTGGACTACGCCCCGGGTTCGCCGGAGCGGGCGGCCCTGGTCGACGCGCTGGCCTCCTTCACCGGACCGCTGGAACTCGGCGCGGTGATCGACGGCGTCGAGCGTGAGCCGACCGGCGGGGCGTTCAGCGTGGTTGCCCCGTTCGACCACGGCCGGGTGCTGGGCACCTGCGCGCACGCGGTCCAGGCGGACGCGCAGGCGGCCATCGCCTCGGCGCTCGCCGCCGCGGCCGACTGGCGGGCGATGGACTTCGACTCCCGCGCGGCGATCCTGCTCCGGGCCGCCGACCTGCTCACCGGACCCTGGCGGGCCCGGATCAACGCGGCCACCATGCTCGGGCAGGCCAAGACCGCCTATCAGGCGGAGATCGACTCGGCCTGCGAGCTGGCCGACTTCTGGCGGTTCAACGTGCATTTCGCCCGGCAGATCCTGGCCGAGCAGCCGATCGCGAACTCGAAGGGTATCTGGAACCGCACCGACCACCGCCCGCTGGAGGGCTTCGTCTACGCGGTCACCCCGTTCAACTTCACCGCCATCGCCGGCAACCTGCCGACGGCGCCCGCCCTGATGGGCAACGTGGTGGTGTGGAAGCCGTCGACCACCCAGCAGCTGGCCGCGTCGCTGACCATGCGGCTGCTGATCGAGGCCGGGCTGCCGCCGGGCGTGGTCAACATGCTGCCGGGAACCGGGCCGGACATCTCGGAGGTGGTACTGGCCCACCCGTCGTTGGCCGGCATTCACTTCACCGGGTCGACCCGGGTCTTCCAGCAGCTGTGGTCGGCAGTCGGGGCGAACATCGGCGGCTTCCGCGGCTACCCCCGGCTGGTGGGGGAGACCGGCGGCAAGGACTTCGTCGTCGCCCACTCCTCCGCCGACGTGGACATGCTGCGCACCGCGCTGGTCCGGGGTGCCTTCGAGTATTCCGGGCAGAAGTGCTCGGCCGCGTCCCGCGCCTACCTGCCCGCATCGCTGTGGCCGGCGCTCAAGGACGACCTGATCGGCGAGACCGAGGCGCTGACCGTCGGGTCGGTGGAGGACCTGACCAACTTCACCAGCGCGGTGATCGACGACCGGTCGTTCGGCCGGCTCACGGCGGCGATCGACCGGGCACGGGCCACCGACTCGATCACCGTGCTGGCCGGCGGTCGGTACGACGACGCGCAGGGCTACTTCGTGCGGCCCACCCTGCTGCAGGGCACCGACCCCCGCGACGACATCTTCTGTACCGAGTACTTCGGACCGGTCCTGTCCCTGCACGTCTATCCGGACGAGAAGTTCGACGACGTCCTGCGCGAGGTGGACCAGGCCTCCCCCTACGCGCTGACCGGCTCGATCATTGCCCGGGACCGGGCCGCGGTAGTGCGGGCGAGCGACGCACTCCGGTACACCGCGGGCAACTTCTACATCAACGACAAGCCGACGGGGGCGGTGGTCGGGCAGCAACCGTTCGGCGGCGCGCGGGCCTCGGGCACCAACGACAAGGCCGGGTCGGCGGCCAACCTGATGCGCTGGACGTCGCCGCGCTCGGTCAAGGAGACGTTCGTCGCGCCGACCGCCGTCGGCTACCCGCACCAGCGCGGCTGATCGACGGGTCGGCCGGGGACCCGGCCGCGCCGCGCCGCCGCCGGTCCGGCCGCGCCGCCGCCGGTCCGCCGGTCCGGCCGGGACTACTGGGCCGGCGGCCGGAACCGGCGCGAGAGCGGGGACCCCAGCGCCGGCCCGTCGTAGCCGGGTGTTGGCCGGATCAGTGGGATGACCGGCGCCTCGATGGTGTCCCCGCTGCTCAGGTCGAGCAGCGGCGGGCAGCTGCCAGAGGCGATCATCGGTTCGATCTCGGCAGGGGGGCGCGGTCCGGCGAACAGGAAACCCTGCGCCCGGGTGCAGCCCAGGTCGACCAGGGTCGCCGCCGCGATCTCGGTCTCCACGCCCTCGGCGACCAGCTGCAGACCCAGGGACCGGGCGAGGCCGATGATCGACCGGACGATCGCCAGATCGTCCGAGTTGGAACCCAGGTCGCGGATGAAGCCCCGATCGATCTTGAGGGTGTCCGCCGGCAACGACTTGAGTTGGGCGAACGAGCTGTACCCGGTGCCGAAGTCGTCGATGGCCACCTTGACCCCGATCCGCTGCAGCCCGCGCAGCGTGGCCAGCGCCTGGTCGGTGTCCCG
>DATDBV010000641.1:0-8286 GCA_036524715.1 Nakamurella sp.
AACGAGCCAAACTGACTCGATCAAAATCCAACCAAACCAGCACCCACGGAAGTGGACACCAGCCCGGCACAACACCAAACAAACAACATTTGGCACTGACTATCGGTACGCTGTTGAGTTCTCAAAGAACGGACGCACACCGTCCGGCCTCTTTCGATGCCTTCCGGGGCAAACCCGAAACCACGTTACCCGTGTTTCCGGTCGATTTCAAATCGCCCGGTCCCGCCGGCCACCTCGACGTCCGGCGAAGGCGGTGCTTCGCCGACTCGCTGATCGCGTCACGATCAACGAACTGGTTGTCGGGGTTTTTGCCCCGGGCCGTCCAGCAGCACCGGATCAGATCCGGTCGCTGTGCGGTTCCCCAGGAGCGCAGTCCAAGCTACCGGCGGTCGAACTCCGAGTCAAATCGGCGCTCGTTCCTCCGGCCACCCCATTGCGGGGTGCGCTCCGGGCCGTCCAGCCACGCCGGATCAGATCCGGTCCCTGTGCGGTTCCCCAAGAGCGACGAGAAAGTTACCGCCGTTCGGGCGCAGAGTCAAATCGGTCGTGCCCCAGGCTGTTTGGGCAGGTCAGGGGCCCTCGTCGAGTACGATCCCGGCCACGGCCCGCTTCCCTCGGCGCAACACCAGGTAGCGGCCGTGTAGGAGATCCGTCGCCGCCGGGACGTGATCCACATCGCCGATCCGCTCGTTGTTGATGTTCGCCCCGCCCTCAGCCACCATCCGCCGGGCCTCGGACAGGGACCTGACCAACCCCGCGGCGGCGAAGAGCCCGGCCACGTTCGGTAGCTCGCCCGTCACGGTGTGCAAACCGGCTTCGGTCAGCGCCGCGCGCAGGATCGACTCCTCCACAGCCGTGAGGTCGCCGCGGCCGAACAACGCGGCGCTCGCGGTGATGGCCGCCTCGGTGGCAACCGCCCCGTGCACCAGTGTGGTGACGTCGCCGGCCAGGGTGCGCTGCGCCGTCCGCGCTTGCGGACGCTGCGTCACCTCCCGTTCGAGGGCAGCGATCTCCTCCGCGGTTCGATCGGTGAACACCCGTACCAGATGCCCGACCGAGGCGTCCTCCACGTTCAACCAGTATTGGTAGAAGGTGTACGGGCTGGTCATCTCGGCGGACAACCAGACCGCGTTGCCCTCGGACTTGCCGAACTTGTTGCCGTGGCTGTCGGTGATCAGCGGGGTGGCCAGCAAATGCACGGAGTCACCGGTGGCCCGGCGGATCAGGTCGGTCCCAGCAGTGAGGTTGCCCCATTGGTCCTGCCCGCCGGTCTGCAGCGTGCAACCGTACTCCCGGAAAAGGTGCAGGTAGTCCATTCCCTGCAGCAACTGGTAGCTGAATTCGGTGTAGCTGATGCCCTCGTCGCTGGCCAGCCGGGCGGCCACCGCCTCCTTGCGGAGCATCGCGTTCACCCGGAAGTGCTTGCCGATATCGCGCAGGAAGTCCAGCGCGCTCATCGGCGCCGTCCAGTCCAGGTTGTTGACCATGATCGCCGGGTTGTCGCCGTCGAAGTCCAGGAACGGCCGGACCTGCGACTGGATGCGGGCCACCCACTCGGCGGTCTGCTCCTTGGTCTTGAGCACCCGCTCGGCCGTCGGCCGCGGGTCGCCGATCAGTCCGGTGGAGCCGCCGACCAGGCAGATGACCCGGTGTCCGGCCCGCTGCAGATGCCGCAGCACGATCAACTGCACCAGGTTGCCGAAGTGCAGGCTCGGCGCGGTCGGGTCGAACCCGCAATAGGCGGTGATCGGTCCACCGGCGAGAGCCCTGGCCAGCGCGTCCTCGTCGGTGGTCAACGCGACCAGTCCCCGCCAGCGGAGCTCGTCCAGCACCGTCGGCGGTCGCTGGATGGCCGGGTCGAGACCGGTTTCCGGGGTGGCGGTGGCGGCATCGGACACTCCCCCATCCTGACAGCCGGTCGTCAGGTCGGCCGCCCGCGGGTGGCCCGGGTGCCTCGGCGGTAGGCGCTGACGGTCGGGTCACCGACCTCGTGGAACCGCCACGGCACGTCGGCCGCGGTGGACACCCCCACCCGCGGTCCCTGCCCGATGCTCAGGGGTCGCCCGGCGCCGGACCGAAGGAGGAGGGGACTGTCCGGATCGCACAGGTCGATCCCGGTGTCGCGTCCGGTCAGGTCGAGTACCGCCGCGACCGCTGCCGGTCCCCGGGCCAGGTCGACATCGCGACGCGTGGACGGCCGCCGCTCGCGGGCCGCCGGAACCCCGTCGACCACCTCCCCCGCCCGGAGCAGTACCGCCGAGGCGGTGCCGGCGGCGCCGGTGACGATGTTGGCGCACCAGTGCATGCCGTAGACGAAGTAGACGTACAGATGCCCTGCCGGGCCGTACATGATCTCCGAGCGGGAGGTCCGCCGAAAGGCGTGGGAAGCCGGGTCCAGCGGGCCGGCGTAGGCCTCCACCTCGGTCAGCCGAACCGTCACCGGGCCATCCGGGGACTTGCTGACGATCACCCGGCCGACCAGGTCCGGGGCCACGGTCAGCACATCCCGAGCGAAAAAGCTTCGCGGCAGTCGTCGACCCAACGGCACCGGATCATCGTGCCAGGCCAGGCCCGCCGGAGACGCTGATCGAGGGAGGGGTTTCGGCGCTTCCCCTGGACCGGGAAGGACCGGAACTCCTCCGTCGATTGCCCGGTCAGCCGGGTCGGCCGCCCAGCCACTCCCGATCGGCCGCGATCTGCTCCCGCAGGTCCGTGATCTGCTCGGCCACCCGGACCGGCGCGGTGCCGCCGACCGCGTCCCGTGACGCCAGCGACCCGGCCACGGTGAGCACCTCGCGGACCCGCGGGGTCAGGGCCGGGCTGATCTGTGCGAACTCCGCGTCGGACAGGTCGGCCAGATCCTTGCCGCCGGCCTCGGCCACCGCCACGCAGCGGCCGGCCGTCTCGTGCGCGACCCGGAACGGCACCCCCTGTCGGACCAGCCACTCGGCGATGTCGGTGGCCAGGGAGAATCCGGCCGGGGCCATCGCCGCCATCCGGTCCGTGTCGAAGGCGAGGGTGGCCGTCATGCCGACGACGGCCGGAAGCAGCAGTTCGAGCTGGTCGACCGAATCGATCAGCGGCTCCTTGTCCTCCTGCAGGTCCCGGTTGTAGGCCAGCGGCAACGCCTTCAGCGTGGCCAGCAGCCCGCTGAGATTGCCGACCAACCGGCCGGCCTTTCCTCGGGCCAGCTCGGCGATGTCCGGGTTCTTCTTCTGCGGCATGATCGACGATCCGGTGGCGAACGCGTCGTCCAGCCGCGCGTAGCCGAACTCGGCGGTGGTGAAGACGATGACCTCCTCGGCCCACCGGGACACGTTCACCGCGATCATCGCCAGCACGAACGCCAGCTCCGCCGCGAAGTCGCGCGACGCCGTGGCGTCGATCGAGTTCGCCGCCGGCGTGTCGAAGCCCAGCTCGGCCGCGATGGCCGCCGGATCCAGTCCCAGGCTCGAGCCGGCCAGTGCCCCCGAGCCGTACGGGGACACCGCGGCACGGCGGTCCCAGTCGCGGAACCGGTCCACGTCGCGGGCCAGGGCCTGGGCGTGCGCGGCCAGGTGGTGCGCCAGCAGCACCGGCTGGGCGTGCTGGAAGTGGGTCCTTCCCGGCATCGCCGCTCCCGGATGCCGGTCGGCCTGGTCGAGCAGCGCGGTCTGCAGGTCGGTGACCAGCCGCCCGATGCGCCGGGCGTGGTCGCGCAGGTACATCCGGTACAGCGTGGCGACCTGGTCGTTGCGGGACCGGCCGGCCCGAAGCTTGCCGCCGAGGTCCTTCCCGGCCCGGTCCAGCAGGCCCCGTTCGAGCGCGGTGTGCACGTCCTCGTCGGCCGGCTCAGGCCGGAACTCCCCGGATTCCACGTCCTTCGCGAGCCGGTCGAGGGCGTCGAGCATGCCCGCCAGCTCGTCGGACGTGAGCAGGCCGGCCCGGTGCAGCACCCGGGCGTGGGCCCGGGAGCCGGCGACGTCGTAAGGGGCGAGCACCCAGTCGAAGTGGGTGCTCAGGCTCAGCGCCGCCATCTCCGGGGAGGGGCCGGAGGAGAACCGGCCGCCCCAAAGGCCACCCGACGAGGCGCCGGGTCCGGGCGCGGGCGGCGTGTGGGTCATCGCGCCACCCCAACCACGCGCCCACTTGAGCCAAATGCAGCTTCATGGGCGCCACGAACATGCATATGGGTCAAGTCGGCGGATGCGGGCGGGCGCGCCGCGGACCGGGCACGGGCGCCGGTCCGTGCGGACGACGGGGTGAGGGTGGGGACGGACATGTCAGTCGGTCCCGGCGTCCATGGCGGCGCTGTCACTGGCCTGTTCGATGGCGTGGGACTGCTCCGGATGCTCGTCGGTCACGGCCGGCAGGCTGGCGATGGCCTCGGCCTGACCGGGGCGCAGGATGCCGACGAGCGTCTGCTCCGGGTCGAGCTGACCCAGCCCGGCGTACAGCTCCAGCTTGGACCGGGTGTCGGCGATGTCCAGGTTCCGCATGGTCAGCTGACCGATCCGGTCACCGGGCCCGAACGCGGCCTCGGCCACCCGCTCCATCGAAAGTTTGTCCGGGTGATAGGAGAGCTCCGGCCCGGTGGTGTTCAGGATCGAATAGTCGTTGCCGCGACGCAGCCGCAGGGTGACCGACCCGGTGACCGCGGAGCCGACCCAACGCTGCAGCGACTCGCGCAGCATCAGGCCCTGCGGGTCCAGCCAGCGGCCCTCGTACAGCAGCCGACCCAGCCGCCGGCCCTGGTCGTGGTAGGTCGCGACGGTGTCCTCGTTGTGGATGGCGTTGACCAGGCGCTCGTAGGCGATGAAGAGCAGGGCCATGCCCGGCGCCTCGTAGATCCCGCGCGACTTGGCCTCGATGATGCGGTTCTCGATCTGATCGCTCATGCCCAGACCGTGCCGACCGCCGATCGCGTTGGCCTCGAGCACAAGAGCCACCGGGTCGAGCTCGACCCCGTTGATCGCGACCGGCCGGCCGCGCTCGAACCGCAGTGTGACATCCTCCGGCGCGATGGCCACCGAATCGTCCCAATACCGGACGCCCATGATCGGCTGGACGATCTCGACGGAGGCGTCCAGGTGCTCCAGCCGCTTGGCCTCGTGGGTGGCCCCCCAGATGTTGGCGTCGGTGGAGTACGCCTTCTCGGCCGAGGCACGGTAGGGCAGGCCGCGGGTCAGCAACCATTCGCTCATCTCGGTCCGACCACCCAACTCGGCCACGAACTGCGTGTCCAGCCAGGGCTTGTAGATCCGCAGCCGGGGGTTGGCCAGCAGGCCGTACCGGTAGAACCGTTCGATGTCGTTGCCCTTGTAGGTCGACCCGTCACCCCAGATGTCGACCTCGTCGTCGGCCATCGCCCGCACCAACAGGGTGCCGGTGACGGCCCGGCCGAGCGGCGTGGTGTTGAAATAGGTCAGCCCCGCCGAACGGATGTGGAACGCACCGCAGGCCAGCGCGACCAGGCCCTCCTCGACGAGGGCGGCACGGCAGTCGACGATGCGGGCGATCTCGGCGCCGTACTCGGCCGCCCGGCCAGGGACGCCGGACAGATCCGGTTCGTCGTACTGGCCGAGGTCGGCGGTGTACGCGCACGGCACGGCGCCGTTCTCGCGCATCCAGGCCACGGCCACCGAAGTGTCCAGACCACCCGAGAACGCGATGCCGACCTTCTGCCCCTGGGGCAGGGACTCAAGAACCTTTGACACGAGGTGGCAGCCTATCTGTGCGGTCGTCCCAGCCGGATCAAGCCCCTGCGGCGAGCGGTGCCGCGGGGACGGGCATCGAGCCGGCGGTCGGCAGGCGCCGGTCAGCCCTCCCCGGCGGCATAACCGGCCAGAACCCGGCCCACGTCGGCGCCGGTGAGGCCGTCCCGGGCGACGACCAGGATGGTGTCGTCACCGGCGATGGTGCCGACGATGTCGGCAAGGCTGGCCCGGTCGATCGCCGAGGCGAGGAACTGGGCGGCGCCGGGCGGGGTGCGCAGGACGGCCAGGTTGGCCGAGCCGTCGTAGGACAGCAGCAGCTCCCCGAGCAGCCGGGACAGGCGGTCGGTGCCGCCCTCCATCGGCCGCGGGGTGCCGTCCTCCGGGATGCGGTAGACCGGCGGCCCGCCGTCGACGCCGCGGAGCTTGAGCGCCCCCAGTTCCTCCAGGTCCCGGGACAGAGTGGCCTGGGTGACGGTCAACCCGGCCTGCGACAGCAGCGCCATCAGCTCGGTCTGCGACCGGACCGGGTGGTCGCGGATGAGCTCGGTGATCCGGCCGTGCCGGGCCGCCTTGGTCGGCGGCGCTCCCGCAGTCATCGGACTGTCATCGGTCCTGCGGCGCCAAAAGGAAAGCGAGCAGCGCCTTCTGGGCGTGCAGCCGGTTCTCCGCCTCGTCCCAGACCGCCGATGCGGGGCCGTCGATGACGTCGTCAGTGATCTCGAAGCCGCGGTGCGCGGGCAGGCAGTGCAGCACGATCGCGTCCTGATTCGCCCGGCCCAGCAGGGCGTCGTTGATCTGGTACGGGCGGAACGGGCCGACCCGATCCAGGCCGTCGTTCTCCTGACCCATGGACACCCAGGTGTCGGTGACCAGCACGTCGGCGCCGTCGACAGCGGCCGTCGGGTCGCCGATCAGTTCGATGGCGCCGCCGGTCTCGGCCGCCCGCCGCTTGGCGTCGAGCACGACCTGCTGGAGTGGGTCGAAGCCCTGCGGTGCGGCGACCCGGACGGTCATTCCGGCATTGGCGCCGCCGAGCATCAGCGAGTGGGCCATGTTGTTGGCACCGTCGCCGAGGTAGGTCAGCGTCAGGCCCGCCAGCCGGCCCTTGCGCTCCCGGATGGTCTGCAGGTCGGCCAGCACCTGGCAGGGGTGGAACTCGTCGGTCAGCGCGTTGATCACCGGCACGCTGGAGACCCCGGCCAGGGCGTCGATGCGCCGCTGGGCGAAGGTGCGGATGGCGACGCCGTCGACGAACCGGGACAACACCCGGGAGGTGTCCTCGATGGTCTCCTCACGGCCGAGCTGGCTGGTGCGGCCGTCGACGATGACCGGCTGCGCGCCGAGCTGAGCGATGCCGACCTCGAACGAGAGCCGGGTGCGGGTGGAGTTCTTCTCGAACACCACCGCGACGGCCTTGCCGGCCAGCGGGGTGTAGCCGGTGCGGTCCTTCTTGAAGCGGTCGGCGGTGTCCAATAGTTCGCCGAGTTCGAACGGGGTCAGGTCGTCGTCCCGTAGGAAGTGCCGGACGGGTGCAGCGCTCACTTCTGGGCCTCCGTGCTAGCGGTGTCGAGAGCCGTGTCGAGAATGTCGGGGAGCGCGGCGACGAACGAGTCGGCCTGCTCGGTCGTCAGGATGAGCGGCGGGGCCAGCCGGATCACGTCGGCCGCCGGGGCGTTGACGATGAAGCCCCCGTCCTTGGCCGCGTTCGCAGCGGCCGCCGCGATGGGCCGGCTGAGCACGATGCCGAGCAAGAGCCCCTGCCCCCGCACGTGCCTGATCGCCGGGTGGCCGAGATCCTCGACGGTGGTGGCAATGTGCTTGCCCAAGGTGACGACATGGTCGAGCAGACCGTCGGTCTCGATGGTGCGCAGGACGGCGAGCGCGGCGGCGGCGCAGACCGGGTTGCCGGCGAAGGTGCTGCCGTGCTGGCCGGGCTGGAGCAGGGCCGCTGCGTCGCCGTAGCCGATGGCCGCGCCGATCGGCAGCCCGCCGCCCAGACCCTTGGCCAGCGTGACGATGTCCGGCACGATGCCGAAACGCTGGTGGGCGAACCAGGTTCCGGTGCGCCCGATGCCGGTCTGCACCTCGTCCAGCACCAATAGCGCACCGTGCTCGGCGGTGATCTTCCGGGCGGCGACGAGGTAGCCGTCGGGGGCGGGCACGACGCCGGCCTCGCCGAGGATCGGTTCGAGGAACACCGCGGCGGTGTTCTCGTCGACAGCCGCGGCCAACGCGGCGATGTCGCCGTAGGGCACGAACTCGACACCCGGCGGCATCGGTTCGAACGGCGCCCGTTTGGCCGGTTGGCCGGTCAGCGCCAGCGCGCCCATGGTGCGGCCGTGGAACGCGCCCTCGGCGGCGATGAGCTTGCGCCGGCCCGTGAGCCGGGCCATCTTGAACGCGGCCTCGTTGGCCTCGGCGCCCGAGTTGCAAAAGATCACCCGGCCACGCTCGCCGGCACCGCTGATGTCCTGCAGCTTCTCGGCCAGATTCAGCACTGCGGGGTGGGTGAAGAAGTTGCTGACGTGCCCGAGGGTGGCGATCTGCTCGCTGACCGCGGCCACGATCGCCGGGTGGGCATGACCGAGCG
>DATDBV010000642.1:0-15427 GCA_036524715.1 Nakamurella sp.
AACGAGCCAAACTGACTCGATCAAAATCCAACCAAACCAGCACCCACGGAAGTGGACACCAGCCCGGCACAACACCAAACAAACAACATTTGGCACTGACTATCGGTACGCTGTTGAGTTCTCAAAGAACGGACGCACACCCTTGTTGATCTTCCGACCTTCTTGGGGGCAACCCGATGAACATTACCGGGCCGCTCTGACCTCGTCAAGTCACTCTTTCGAGTGATCCTGGTCGGCTGTCCGCGGGCTCCTGACGGAGTCCTGCGTCCTGCCGGCCAGTCCTGCAAGGCCTGGACCACTGTACGACATCGCCGGCGGTGCTGACGACCATCCGGAACCCGGGCGCCAGTTCGGGTCTCGTGACGCACGCTACCGGTGTCGATCTTGGCCGGTGGCGCGGACCGAGCCGCACGCACAGGGAGACGACCACGTCGTCCGGGTCGGCTTCGGCCACCCAGCCGCCGCCCGCGGCGCCGCCGCCGAAGGACGAGGAGGCGTGCAACTCGTCGCTGCAGTAGCCGGTCGCCGGGTTCGCCCCTCCGCTCGACGCCGGCATCGGCACCTTCGACAGGTAGGCCAGGCCGGCCAGGGTGGGGTCCGTCAAGGACAGCGTGGTCAGGTCGACGTAGATCCGGGACTTGGCCTCGTCGTCGGCCTGGAACCGGCACATCGTGGCCGAGCCGCCCAGCGCCAACCACTGCGACTGGTCTGCACCGCAGTCGGGGATCATTCGGTCGTCCCACCCAACCGAACCTTCCCCAAGCACCGGCCGCGGCCGCAACCGCCACCCGACCGGGGGGCGGCTCCGGCTGCGTCGAATCACCGACAGAACGACAACGTCAGAATCAGATCACCGAGGCCCGGCCCGCCTCGAGCCGGGCGACCGGCACCCGGAACGGCGAGCAGGACACGTAGTCCAGGCCGGCGCCGTGGAAGAAGTGGATCGACTCGGGGTCACCGCCGTGCTCACCGCACACGCCCAGCTTGATGCCGGGCTTGGTGGCCCGTCCCTCCTCGACCGCGATCTTGACCAGCCGGCCGACGCCGTCGGCGTCGATCGTCTCGAACGGCGAGATGGTGAAGACGCCCTTCTCCAGATACTTGACGAAGACCTCGGCCTCGACGTCGTCCCGGGAGAATCCCCACGTCGTCTGGGTCAGGTCGTTGGTGCCGAAGGAGAAGAAGTCGGCGGCGTCGGCGATGCGGTGGGCGGTGAGCGCGGCCCGCGGCAGCTCGATCATCGTGCCGATCGGCACGCTGATCGCGTGGCCGCCGCGCGGGGCCGGACGATCCAGCAGCACCCCCCGCCCGGAGGTCACCTCGGCCAGGATGCCCTCGGCCTCGTCCCGGATCAGGTGCAGCTCACGCACCGAGCCGACCAGCGGGACCATGATCTCCACCTTCGGGTCGTGGCCGTCCAACACCAGGTCGCAGGCCGCCTCGGCGACCGCCCGCACCTGGAGCCCGAACAGGCCGGGCACGATGAGGCCGAGCCGGACGCCGCGCAGGCCGAGCATCGGGTTCGACTCGTGCATCCGCTCGACCGCCCGCAGCAGTTTCCGGTCGGCATCGACCGATGACCCGGACTCGCCCTTGGCCTCGGCGACGGCGACCTTCACCGACAGCTCCGTGCGGTCGGGCAGGAACTCGTGCAGTGGCGGGTCGAGCAGCCGGATGGTCACCGGTAGCCCGTCCATGGCCAGCAGGATCTCCTTGAAGTCGGTGCGCTGCAATGGCAGCAGGGCGTCCAGGGCGGCGTCGCGCTCATTGCCGCTGTCGGCCAGGATGACCCGTTCGATCAGCGCCCGGCGGTCGCCGAGGAACATGTGCTCGGTCCGGCACAGCCCGATGCCCTGGGCGCCGAGTGAGCGGGCCCGGACCGCGTCCTCCTGGGTGTCCGCGTTCGCCCGCACGGCCAGACGGCGTACCGCGTCCGCGTGCGAGAGCACCCGATCGACCGCCTTGACCAGGTCGGCGGTCTCCTTGTCGACGTCGGCCAGGGCGGCCTGCAGCCCGTCCTCGATGTAGGTCGCCACCGGGGAGGGCACCACCGGCATGGCGCCCGCGAACACCTCGCCGGTCGTCCCGTCGATGCTGATCTCATCGCCCTCGCCGATCGTCGTCGAACCGATCGTGAGGCGCTTGGCCACCACGTCGATGTCGAGTTCCTCGGCGCCGCACACGCAGGTCTTGCCCATGCCGCGGGCGACCACCGCGGCATGCGAGGTCTTGCCGCCGCGGGCGGTGAGGATGCCGTTGGCCGCGATCATCCCGCCCAGGTCGTCGGGGTTGGTCTCCCGGCGCACCAGCACGACCTGCTCACCGCGAGCCGCCCAGGCCTGGGCGCTGGGCGAGTCGAACACCGCCCGGCCGACCGCCGCGCCGGGCGAGGCGGCCATGCCCTTGGTCAGCAGCACCCGGTCGGCGCTCCGGTCGAACTGCGGGAACATCAGCAGGGCGAGCTGCGCGCCGGTCACCCGGGCCAGCGCTTCGTCCAACGTGATCAGGTTCTCGTCGACCAGTTGCGAGGCGATCCGGAACGCGGCGGCCGGGGTCCGCTTGCCCACCCGGGTCTGCAGCATCCACAGCTTGCCGCGTTCGATGGTGAACTCGATGTCGCACAGGTCGCGGTAGTGCGTCTCCAGCCTGCGCATCACCCGCAGCAGCTGCCGGTGCGAATCGGGGTCCAGCTTGCGCAGGTCGTCCAGCGACAGGGTGTTGCGAATGCCGGCGACCACGTCCTCACCCTGCGCGTTGGACAGGTAGTCGCCGTACGCACCGGTCTTGCCCGACGCCGGGTCGCGGGTGAACGCGACGCCGGTGCCGCTGGTCTCGCCGAGATTGCCGAAGACCATCGTGCAGATGTTCACCGCGGTGCCCAGGTCCTGGGAGATCCGCTCGCGCCGCCGGTACAGCCGGGCCCGATCGGTGTTCCAGGAGTTGAAGACCGCCCGGATGGCCATGTCCAGCTGCTCCCGCGGATGCTGCGGGAACTCGGCGCCCGAATGCTCGACGATGAATCCCTTGAACTCGGTCACCAGGCCCTTGAGCGCATCCATGTCGAGTTCGACGTCGCTGGTGACGCCCCGGGTGGCCTTGGCCTTGTCCAGGGCGTCGGCGAAGACCTCGCCGGGGATGTCCAGCACGGTCTTGCCGAACATCTGCAGCAGCCGGCGGTAGGAGTCCCAGGCGAAGCGTTCGTCGCCGGACTCCTCGGCCATGCCCTTGACGCTGGCATCGTTCAGGCCGATGTTCAGGACGGTTTCCATCATGCCGGGCATGGAGAACTTCGCCCCGGAGCGGACGCTGACCAGCAGCGGGTCGTGCCGGTCACCGAGCCGCCGGCTGGTCTTGTCCTCCAGGTGCCGCAGGGCCATCGTGACCTGCACCCGCAGGTCGCCGGGCTCGGTGCCGATCGAGAGGTACTCGCGACAGGCCTCGGTGGTGATGGTGAAGCCCGGCGGGACCGGCAGCCCCAGCTTGGTCATCTCGGCCAGGTTGGCGCCCTTGCCGCCGAGCAGGTCCTTCTGATCCTTGTCGCCCTCGGTGAAGTCGTACACGTACTTGGTCAACGGCTATCTCCTCAGACTGGTGTTGCCACAGGTCAGCCGGTCCGCTGCGCGGCGAGGCCGATGGCGACGTCGATGATCATGTCCTCCTGGCCGCCGACATAACCAGCTTCACCGACCTTCTGGAGTATTTCGTGAGATGACACACCGTAGCGGTCGGCGGCCCGCTCGGCATGCAAAAGAAAGGAATTGTAAACGCCGTATCGTCCCTGAACGATAGAGGCGCGGTCGGCGACCGGCAGCCGGGTGATCATCGGCTTGAGGGTCTCCTCCGCGACATCGAGCACCTTGGCCGAGTCCACGCCGGTGGGGATGCCCATCACGTCGAACACGGTGGCCAGGATCTCGGTCGGCGAGTTGCCGGCGCCGGCGCCCAGCGCACACAGGGTGCCGTCGATCTGCCGGGCCCCGTGCTCGTAGGCGACGATCGAGTTGGCCACGCCCAGCGACAGGTTCTGGTGGCCATGGAAGCCGACCTGCGCATCCGCGCCCAGCTCGGCGACCAGTGCCTGCACCCGGTCCCGGACCATGTCCGGCAGCAGGGCGCCGGCCGAGTCGACGACGTACACGCACTGGCAGCCTGCGTCGGCCATGATCCGCGCCTGCTTGGCCAGCTCGGCCGGCCCGACCCGATGCGAGAGCATCAGGAAGCCAACGGTTTCCATGCCCAGCTCACGCGCGGCGGTGAAGTGCTCGACGGACACGTCGGCCTCGGTGCAGTGGGTGGCGACCCGGGCGATCTGCGCCCCGGCGCGGTGCGCCTCCTTCAGGTCGTGCACCGTGCCCAGGCCGGGCAGCACCAGCACGGCGATCTTCGCCTGCTTGACGCTCTGCACGGCGGCGGCGACCAGCTCGGCGTCGGTGTGCCGGCCGAAGCCGTAGTTGAACGACGAGCCGGCCAGGCCGTCGCCGTGGGTGACCTCGATGACGGGCATCCCGGCGGCGTCCAACGCGGCAGCGACGGCTGTCACATCAGAGGTGGTGAACTGGTGCCGGACGGCGTGGCTGCCGTCGCGAAGGGTGCTGTCGGTCAGCCGGACGAACGGCTTGACCTGGATGGTCTGGGTGTCTTCGGGGGTGCTCACTTGCTCACAACCTTCACAGTCTCTGACGTCTTCGCTTCGGTGATCAGCTCGCCCGCGCGCACCGCGGCGGCCGTCATGATGTCCAGGTTTCCGGCCCACTCGGGCAGGTAGTCACCGTTCCCGCGGACCTCCAGGAAGATCCCGACGCGGCCGTTGCCCTGCCAGAGCGGGTTCGGGTCGTCGAACTGCGGGTCGCTGCGCAGGGTGTAGCCGGGCACGTACCGCTGCACCGCCGCCGCCATCGCGTGGATGGACTCGGTGATCGCGTCCTTGTCCGCATCCGGCCCGATCGCGCAGAACACGGTGTCCCGCATGATCATCGGTGGCGTCACCGGGTTCAGGATGATGATCGCCTTGCCCTTGGCCGCCCCGCCGACCGCCTCGATGGCGTGCGAGGTGGTCTCGGTGAACTCGTCGATGTTGGCCCGGGTGCCGGGGCCGGCCGACCGGGAGGCGATCGACGCGACGATCTCCGCGTAGGGCACCGGGGTCACCCGGGACACCGCGTGCACCATCGGGATGGTGGCCTGGCCGCCGCAGGTGATCATGTTGACGTTCGGCGCGTCGGCGTGCACGTCCGCGTTGACCGCGGGGCAGACGAAGGGGCCGATCGCGGCCGGGGTCAGGTCGATCGCGGTGATGCCGGCCGCGGCGTACCGTTCGGCGTTGGCCAGGTGGGCCTTGGCCGAGGTGGCCTCGAAGACCAGGTCCGGCACCTGCTGCTGCAGCAGCCAGTCCACGCCGCCGGCGCTCGCCTCGACGCCGAGCGACCGGGCCCGGGCCAGGCCGTCGGAGGCCGGGTCGACGCCGATCATGTACCGCACGTCGATGAGCTCGGAGCGCAGCAGTTTGACGAGCAGGTCGGTGCCGATGTTGCCGGGACCGACGATGGCGGCGGTGGCCCGGCCGCCGGCACCCTGGGGCGCGCGGGTGACGATGGTGCTGGTCATCAGGATCTCCTGTCCTACCGGACGGGCGTCCGGGTCGGGTTCGCCAGTGACATTTCACGGCGAGATGGTGCGCACCGCGGATCGATGCGAAAGGCGTCCGGCGGTTGTGCCGCCCCAGCGGGAGAATCGAATGGCAACTGCTGTGGTCATTGCTTCGGGTCATTGCACTGTGCCCTGGAGCACAAGCATCATCAACCCATGCGTACCGGTGAGCGGAACACCCATGACTCGGTGATCGGCCGGGCCTCGGCGTTGCTGGGCGCCTTCGACGCCGGACATCTGGCCATCGGGGTGTCCGAGCTGGCCCGCCGGTCCGGGCTGGCCAAGACCACCACCGCCCGGCTGGCCGCCGAACTGGCCGAGCACGGCTTCCTGGAGCGCACCGAGGGCAGCGACTACAAGCTCGGCAGCCGGATCTTCGAGCTCGGCGAGCTGGCGTCAAGGCAGCGGCAGCTGCGGGAGGTGGCGCTGCCGTACATGGCCGACCTGCGACAGGTCAGCAAGCAGACCGTGCACCTGGCCGTGCTGGTGGGCACCGAAGTGATGTACGTGGAGATACTGCGCAGCCGGGACGCGCCGCGGATGCCGTCCGAGGTGGGTGGCCGGCTGCCCGCGCACGCCGCCGGGGTCGGCAAGGCGATGCTGGCGTTCTCCCCCGAGCCCGTGGTGCAGGCGGTCCTGGACACCGGGCTGCCCGCGGTGGGTCCCCGCACCATCACCGCGCCCGGCCTGCTGCTGCGTGAGCTGCGGCGGATCCGGGAGGCCGGGATCGCCTACGAGAGCGAGGAATCGGGGCACGGCGTCGGGTGCGCGGCCAGCCCGATCCTGGACCCTGACGGCCTGGTGGTGGCGGCGATGTCGATCTCCGGGTGGAACGGCAAGCTCGACCTGCGCCGGATCGGGCCGGCGGTGAAGACCGCGGCGCTCGCGTTGAGCCGGGATCTGGCCGTCCGCGGCCCCGCGACCCGGCCGGCCTGGGCGAAAGCCGGCCGGTCGTGACCCGGCTGATCGGCGGGTTGGTGATTCGCCGGCGACGAACCGCCCCGGCAGAGCCGCGGACTCAGCCGGCGTAGGTCTCATCCAGCAGCGAGCGAGATCCACCGAGCCCGAGCCGATCCACCGGATGGTCGAGGATCTGACGGTCGATCTCGGCGACGCCGCGTGCGCCGACGAAGCCCATGACGGTGAGCAGTTCGTCCTGCAGGATCTCGAAGGTCCGGGCCACGCCGGAACGCCCGCCGGCGGCAAGCCCGAAGGCGAACGGCCGCCCGGCGGCGACGACGTCCGCGCCCAGCGCCAGCGCCTTGGCGATGTCCGACCCTCGGCGCACCCCGCTGTCGACGATGACGGTGGCCCGGTCGCCGACCGCGTCCGCGATGGCGGGCAGCACGTCGATCGTGGCCGGTTGGGAATCGAACTGGCGACCACCGTGGTTGGACACGAAGACCCCGTCGGCCCCACAGGCGAGCGCGGCGCGGGCGTCCTGCGGTGTCATGATCCCCTTGACGAGGATCCGCCCGGCCCATTTGCGGCGGAGCTCGGCGACCTGGTCCCAGGACGCCGAGGGGTTCTCGTTGGCATCCATCCACGGCGTCATGTCGCGGATCCGCAGTGGCCGGTCGTCGATCCGGTAGCTGCCGAAGGTGAGCCGCCGACCCGTCGCCAGCCGCAGCAGGTAGCCGGGATGCAATGCGGTGTCGACGATGTCGCGCAGCGGCGGGCGGGGCGGCATGGACGCGCCGTGCCGCAGGTCCCGATCACGCTTGCTGGACACGGCGACGTCACCGGCGATCACCAGCGTGTCGACGCCCATCCGGCGGGCGACGTCGATGTGCCGCTCGGTCTCCCGACGGTCCCGCCAGAAGGCGATCTGCGCCCAGACCCGGCCGGGCGCGGCGTCCGCGACCTCCTCCAGGGAGCACCCCGACCACGGGCTGTGCACGAAGATGCTCCCGGCTGCCGCCGCCGCCCGCGCGACGGCGACGTCGGCGCCGGGATGGCAGACGGTGAGCAGACCCATCGGGGACACGATCAGCGGAAGGTCGAGTCGGGCACCGAGGACGGTGGTGTCGCTCCGGCGGCCCGCCGCGTCGGCGAGAACCTTTTGCCGCAACTGGATCTCGTTGAATGCGGCGCTGTTCCGGCGGAGCGTGATCTCGTCGAGGGCGCCGCCGTCGACGAAATCGAAGACCATGGCTGGCAGTTTCCGGCGCGCCACCCGACGCAGGTCGGCGATGCTGTTGCTCTTGCGCATGATGGTTGATCCTTTTCCGCGTGGGTTCGGTCAGCTCAGGACGCGGCTGAGGAAGCCGCGGGTGCGTTCGTGTCGGGGGCGGCCGATGACGTCCTCCGGCGGCCCGCTCTCGACGACGACGCCGTCGGCCATGAAGACCACCTGGTCGCTGACGTCACGGGCGAACCCGAGTTCGTGGGTGACGACCAGCATGGTCATCCCGGCATCGGCGAGCGTGCGCATGACGGCCAGCACCTCGCCGACGAGCTCGGGATCGAGCGCGGAGGTCGGCTCGTCGAACAGGATCAGCTTGGGCTTCATGGCCAGCGCGCGGGCGATCGCGATCCGCTGCTGCTGCCCACCGGACAGTTCCTGCGGGTAGGAATCGGCCTTGTCGCGCAGCCCGACCTGCTCCAGCAGAACCATTGCCTCGTCGACGACCTCGGCGCGGGGACGGCCCAGGACGTGCACGGGCCCTTCGATGATGTTTTCCAGCACCGTGCGGTGCGGGAACAGGTTGAACCGCTGGAAGACCATTCCCGTCTGCCGCCGGCTGCGGGCGATCGCGCTTTCCTTGGCCTCCACGAGGTGGTCGCCGCGGCGGGTCGTGCCGACCATATCCCCGTCGACCATGATGATTCCCTGGTCAACCGTCTCGAGCCGGTTGACGCACCGAAGCAATGTCGTCTTGCCGGAGCCGGACGGCCCGATCAGGCAGGTCACCGAGCCGGCCGGGACGTCAAGGGAGATGTTCTTGAGAACCGTGACGTGGCCGAAGGACTTCTGGACCCCGCGGATCTCCACCATGTTCACGCTCATGCCGATTCCTCCTGGTTCTGCGCGTTGGTCCGAACGGACTTTCCTCGAGCGGTCTTGCGGGGGGCGAAACCTCGCCCGAACCGTGCCTCCAGGCGGGCCTGCACGGCCGTGAGCGCGGTCGTCATGACCAGGTACCAGACGCAGGCGACCAACAGCAGCGGAATGGTCTGATAGTTCAGGGCGTAGATCGTCTGCGCGGCGTAGAGCAGGTCGGTGATCGCCAGGACGCTGACCAGCGACGTCCCCTTGAGCATCGAGATGACCTGGTTGCCGGTGGGCGGGATGACGATGCGCATGGCCTGCGGCAGGATGACCCGGCGCATCATCGTCCGGCGGGTCATGCCGATCGCCTTGGCGGCATCCAACTGTCCGGGCTCGACCGAGGAGATGCCGCTGCGGATGATCTCGGCCATGTAGGCCGCCTCGTTCAGCGACAGTCCGAGCAGGGCGGCGGCGAGCGGGGTGATCAGCACGTTGGCCGATCCGAGGACGATCGACGGCCCGCCCAGTGGCAGGCCCAGCGCGATGACCGGGTAGAGCGCCCCGATATTGTACCAGAAGATCAGCTGCACCAGCAGGGGCGTGCCCCGGAAGAACCAGACGTAGGCCCGGCTGACCGTGGCGAAGACCGGATTGGTCGACACCCGCATGATCGCCAGCACGATGCCCAGACCGATGCCGGCCGTCATCGAGACCACCGTCATCACGATCGTCAGCCACACGCCCTGCAGGATCTGCGGGGAGAACAGGTAGTCGGTGACGACCTCCCAGCCGAAGGCGGGGTTGGTGGCGACGTCGATCCCGAACATGATCACGAGGATCGCCAGGGCCGCGCCACCGATGATCGCGCCGACGTGGCGGCGCTTTCGCACGCTGAGCGAGGTCAGCATCTGCTGGATGTCGGTGGGTGTCTCGCGCAGCGACGATGCTGCCGCGGATGGAGCGCTCATACTTTCGTCCTTGTCTCTTGCGACGGTCTACTGTTCGACGTTGACGCGGGCATCGGTGATGGCCATCGAGCTCAGGCCGTAGTTCTCCAGCACCGTGCGGTATTCGGGGGTGGCCACGATGTGTTCCAGCGCGGCGGCCACCGCGGGGGCGATCCCGTCACCCTTGGGCATGCCGACCGCGACCGGGGTGATGTCGTTCTCGGCGGACACCTCGATCCGCGGGTTCTGCTTCGCCGCGTAACCGAGGATCGGTGAGTCGGCGTAGACGACGTCGGTGCGGTCGCTGAGCATGGACCCCACGGCCTGGGTGGTGTCCTGGAACTGGAAGATCTCCATGGGCGGCCGGCCGGCCGCCGAGCAGGTCTCGTTGATCGTCGGGACGTTGACGGCGAGTTGGTACGAGCCCTTGAGCACGGCGACCCGCCGCCCGCACAGGCCCTCGAACGTGACACTGTTCGGGTTGCCCGTCGGCACGACCAGCGCGCTGCCCATCTGGATGTAGTCGACGAAGTCGAGCTGCTGAAGCCGATCGGCAGTCGGTGTCATGGAGGAGACGGTCAGGTCGTACCGATCGGCCGCCAGCCCCGGGATGATGGAATCGAAGTTGGTCACCGCGATCTCGACGTTCATCCCCAACCCGTCCGCGATCAGTCGGGCGATGTCCGGGTTGACCCCGGTCATGTCCTGCGTGCCGGGGACGAAGAACTGCGTCGGCGGCTCGTTGGTCGGGATGGCGATCCGCAGGATGCCCGAATCGCGCAGCGACTGCGGCAGCAGGGCCACCGCATCGGGCACCGGCGCCAGGGTCGGCACCGCGGCCGCCTGTGCGCTCCCGGCGGGAGCGCAGCCACTCACCAGCAGCGCGAGACTCCCTACCGCGGCGGCGATCACGAGCGCCAGCCGGCTCTTGCGGGGTTGTCGATCGGGTCCGGGCACGGGCAGAACCTCCAGCGGGTGACACGGACCGGCCGTGCCGTGGATATGGACTTCGCGCCGCCGGCAGTGTTGGCGAGCGGGGGGCGTTGGGGATAAGTCTGGAGCTGAACGCTTCGTCGGAATATGGAGAATCTTCCAATCATCAGACCGGACTTCTATAGTCTTCTCCATGTCCGTCCTGAAGGATTCGTCCCAGCATGAGCAGGTGTCGACCCTCGCCGATGCGCTGCACGCCATGCCCGACCTGCTGCTGCTCGCGCGCTCCGTCGCCCCGCGGTCAGGGTCATCACGGTTCACCGGCGTCACGTTCTGGGACCCGGCCATGGGTAGCGCCGAACTGAGAGATCAGATCGTGCTCGGCGTGGGCCTACACCCTCGGCGCCCGGAATTTGCGCTCGCGATCGAAGCCGTCCGATCCGCCGGCGCCACTGCGTTGGTGGTTCGCGCGGCCGAGTCCGACCTTGCCGAGTCCGCCACCGCAGCAGCGGGTGCCGCGCTGCTCATGCTCGACGGGCGGGCGGACTGGGCGCACGTCGCGAACATGCTGCGTGCCATGTGCGCGCCGCAGTCGCGGGAACTCGTCGCCACCGTCGCGCTCGGCGACCTGTTCACCCTGGCGAACACGCTCGCCACCCTCGCCGACGCCGCGGTCAGCATCGTGGATGCCGCCGGCCAGGTGGTGGGCTACTCCACCCACGCCGATCAGCCGATCGACGATGTGCGGCGGCAGACCACTCTCGCACTGCGGGAGGCGCTCCCGCTGTCCCAGGACGCCGACTACCGCGCCGTACTGTCGGCGCAGGGTGCGATCCATCTGCCGACCGACAGCGGCGGACAGCTCGGGAGGGTCGCTCGAGCGGTTCGCTCCGCCGGCGAACTGCTCGGCACGGTCTGGGTGGTGCAGGCCGACGAGGGCACCGCCGCCGCCACCGGGCAGCTCCTGGACTCCACCGAACCGGTGGTCGCCCAACACCTGCTTCAGGCCAGGGACGATGCCGCCGAACGGGATCGCCGCACCGCAGACCTGCTTCATGCCCTCTTCGATGACACCGGCGCCGCGCGCCGGGCCGCCGCTGAACTCCTGCTGCCGCCCGACGGCACCCACACCGTCGTCTGCACCGGGTACCCGGTGCAGGCAGTCGATCACCCTGTCCGCCACCTGCATCGCCTGATGCAACTGGTGAAAACTGTTGCTCCAGGACACTTTTCCCGTTCACACAGCGCGATCGTCGGCCATCATGTGGCCACCCTGCTGACGGAAGCCGACCCGGCACGGGTCCGACGCTTCGCCGAGAACCTCGCCGGGCGCGACCCGGCCGTGATGGTCGGCATCGGCCGGCCGGCCACCACGACGACGCACGTCGGGCAGTCCCATCGGGAGGCCGCCGGCGCGCTGAGTGCGGCGCTCGCACCGCTGTCCACCCTTCGGGCGGCCACCGTCGACAGACGCGTCGCGGCCTTCGACGACGTGCGCGAGCAGCTGGGTCTGATGCGGGTGGCGGCCGTCCTGGACGAGCTGGAGATCACCGACAGCGATGACGCCGCAGGCCTTCTCGCTCTCGATGCCGCCAACGGGTCCGAACTCTCGACGACCCTGCTGACCTACCTCGACGCGCAGCAAAGTGTGCGGACGACGGCCGAACTCCTGCATGTCCACCAGAACACGATCCGTTACCGGCTGGCCGCGCTGCGCGACGACCTCGGCGTCGACCTCGAGGACCCGACCAAACGGCTGTGGCTGTGGTTGCGGCTGTCCACCACACTCGACAGGCGGGTGGGCCCTTGACGGTGCCGGACGGGTGGAGGCACCCGTCACGCCACACCTACCGCCGGCGGTCACAGCATGATCAACTTTCGATCGCTACCTGGCAATGCGGGGTTCGGCCGTGCTTGCGCGCACGACAAGCTCGGCCGGCAAAACGACATGCTTTGGTTCCTCGGGCTTCTCGGAAGGGTTCGCCTTGTTGAGCGCCTTCGCCTTGACGGCGGCGATCAGGCCGGCAGCGGCCGAATGGCCTTTCTCGGCGAGGTCCTGCCGCACGGTGGTGAGGGCGGGGCGAAGGTTCGACGCCATGGGACTGTCGTCGAACCCGACGATCGACAGGTCGCCCGGCACGGTGAGCGCGCGGTCGTGCGCGGCAGCAAGCACACCGGCGGCGAACCTGTCGGAGAAGCACAGGACTCCTGTGATGTCGGGGTCGGTGTCCAAGAGCATGGCCAGGGCGGAGTAGCCGTCCGCCTCCGGTCGATAGGGCATCTTGGGCTGCTTGACCACCACCGGATCGACACCGGTCGCGCCGAGGGCGTCGAGCCAGCCGCAGAGCCGTTGCCTGGCGCTGTACGACTCGGAGATCGAGGATTCCGCGGAGGCGTGGCTTTGCAGCCCGTACGGCTCGGTCATCCCGACGGTCACGATGCCGATCCGCCGATGACCCCGGTCCAGCAGGTGTTGCGCGGCCGACCGGGCACCGCCACGGTCGTCGACATTGACCGAGGCGACACCCTGGATTGGTTCCTGGTCCAGCAGCACCAGGGGGAGCCGGCGCTTGCGGAGCCAACCCATCGCCGTCTCGTCGTGGCGGGAGGTGAAGACCAGGGTCGCGTCCATCGGCACGTCCCGCGCCGGGATGACGCTCCCCGCGTCTTCGGTCGACAGCAATGTCAGTGAGAGTCCCGATCCGGCCAGACCATCGGCGATGGCGCCGAGAAACGCCGTGGAAACCTCGTCGGCGAACAGGTTCCGCAGCGAAGTGTTGACCAGAATTCCGACCGCGCCGGTCGAACCGCGGGCCAACGCCCGAGCCGCCGGATCCGGCCCGACGTACCCCAGGTCCTCGGCGACGACCATGATCCGGTCCCGCAGTTCGGCCGACAGCTGGTCCGGCCGTGAGAAGGCATTGGAGATCGTCATTCGACTGACTCCGACCACGTCGGCGATCGTCTGCAGGGTCACCCTGCTCACCATCCGTTGGCCTCCTTCGCCACCCGCACCGCTGGATGGCGGAGGCCACACCATTCAACACCACGTCGCTTGACCGGTACAGCGCATCCTCTTTTCCTGCCCTCGCGAGTCCGCAGGCGGCCAGGTCAGTGAACTCGGCGACCATGGCAGGCACGTTGAAAGGCCGATCGGGTCGGTCGGGTCGGTCGCGTCGTGCACGCTGCCGCTTGACACCTCGGCCGGTGGGTTCGTCGACGATGTCGGGCGTCGCGCAGCGAGCGGGCGAGCCGGTCGAGCTTGGCCGTAGGTCGCTTGGACCGCCCACGACGATGAGTTTCGTGGCCCGGGTCGGACTGGCGGTGGCAGGCCGTCCGGCGACGCCGTTCGTGCTGGTCGATACCGCGCCGGTGCTCGGTCCGCGAGCGGTGCCCGACCTGGTCCGGGGGGGCTGCGCCGGCGAGGCATCGCTGTCCGGCGCGGCGACACCTTCCCCGGGTTGTCTCGCGATCGAGCTCGGTCTCGTCGACGAGCTGCGCATGTTCCGCAATCCGATCGTCGTGGTGGCGGCACGCCCTTCCTGCCGCCGGTCACCGAAGACGTTCGGCTCGACCTGGTCGAGACCAGGACGTTCGGCTCGCGCGTGATCTACGAGCGCTACGGGCGCGCCCGCGATGAGTCGGACTGACACGGCCGTCATCAGTGCGTCGCCGGACCGGGTATTCGCCGCGCTGACCGACTCCGACGCGTTTGCCGTGTGGCTTCCGCCCAGCGGGGCCCATCCGGCGCCGGGGCCCAGCACGAACCATTGATCGGTGCCGACATCTGCGGGCCGGTGCGTGACGCGTTCCGGGGACCCAGGTGAGTGTCGCGAGCGCCGCTGTGGTCGGTCGGATGGTCGGCCGACCAACGTGCGGACTGGCACGCCACCGGGCTGGTCCGACAGCGGGCCGGTCCGACAGCGGTGGTCCGACAGCGGTGGTCCGACAGCGCACTGGCACACAAAGGACGCGGTTGGCCGCGGACGGCCGGCTGGTCGCCCCCGATCGACCGATTCGACGGGCGGACCCAGGCGGAGCCCAGGCGGACCCCGATCCGGGTGGGCGATACGGGTGGGCGATACGGTCGCGTCTCCGTGACCGTCGCCGCGGCGCAGTTCGACCCCGCTACCGGGCGGGCGTTGCACCATCCGGCGGTGCAGCGACCGGCGCCGGATGGTCGTCCTCACCGTGAACGACACGAAGGCCCCGCCCGCCCAACTTGCGCGTCGCTCAACAGATGGACGCGCCGACCGTTGGGAGGTGGCCGGGATGGAGTCGGTCGGGCATGCACGGCTGTCTCGGCGGCGGGGTCGCTAGAACGGCGGCGGGTCGTCATCGAGCGCGTCGGCGTCGGCGTCGGTTTGGGTGCCGGCATCGGGGTTGGGGGTGTACTCGATCGTGGTGGGGTTGTTCAGGCTGTGCCGGAGCAGGGCGTCGGTGAGCCGGTCCTCGACCGAGCCCAGCGGGCTGGGTTCGGACGCTGGATCGGTGGCGGCGGTGGCGGTGGCGGTGGCGGCGGTGGACCAGGCGCGCATGGTGGCCAGGTGGTCGAGACGTTCGGCGATGGTGGTGCCGGCGGTGCGGATCCAGGCGTCGGGTGGGGTGGTTTGCCGCGCCCGGCGCGAGTAGGTGTGGCCGGTGGGGCTGGTCCAGTTGATGACTAGGCGGCTGGGGTCGACGCTGATCCGCCAGTCGGCGTGATCCTTGAACAGGTGGTGCCGACGGCACAGCGCACCCATGTTGCATTCGTGGGTGGGTCCGCCCAGCTTCGGGTTCCGGTGGTTGAACGGGTCGCGGTGGTCGGCGTCGCAGCGCCAGACGGGTTGCCGGCAGGACGGGAACTGGCAGGTGTCGGTGAGCACGCCGACCTTGTCCCGGACGGCCTGCCGGGGTCGGTAGGTCAGCT
>DATDBV010000643.1:0-7084 GCA_036524715.1 Nakamurella sp.
CCAGCACTCCCGGCCCCCGTTGCCGGCGGCCGCCGCCACGATCACCGGGTATCTGACCGAGCTGGCCCGGCACGGCGCCAGGGTCGGCACCATGAGCCACCGGCTGTCCGCGATCAAGTTCGCGCACCAGCTGCGGAACCTGCCGGACCCGACCCGGCACGCCCGGGTCGTCGCGGTCTGGGAGGGCATCCGCCGCACCCACGGCGCCCCCCCGGAGCAGGCGACCCCGCTGATGCCGCCCGAGCTGCTGGACGTCCTGGACGCCTGCCCCACCACGAGGACCTGGCGATCACCGCGCCGGCCGGCCGAACCCGACCTGGCCGGGGCGCGGGACCGGGCCCTGTTGCTGGTCGGGTTCGTCGCCGCCCTGCGCCGCAGCGAGCTGGCCGCCCTGACCGTCGACGACGTCACCGACCATTCCAACGGCCTGGTGCTGGCGCTGCCCCGGTCCAAGACCAACCAGACCGGCGAGCAGACCGAGCTCGTCGTCCTTCCCCGGTCCGGCAACCCCGCCCGCTGCCCGGTCACCGCCCTCACCGGCTGGCTGACCGCCGCCGGCATCGCCGACGGGCCGGTGTTCCGGCCGGTCGGCAAGAGCAACCGACCACTGCCCCGGCCGCTGCACCCCGAATCGATCAACGACCTCGTCCAGCAGGCCGTCGCCCGGGCCGGCCTGGACCCCGCGCCGTACAGCGCGCACAGCCTCCGCGCCGGCTTCGTCACCTACGCCCACCTCCGCGGCGCCAGCGACCGGGCCATCGCCCACCAAACCCGGCACCGCTCCCTGGCCACCCTCGGCACCTACGTCCGCATCCACCACGCCTGGACCGACAACACCGCCACCGCACTGGGGCTGTAGCAGGCAAACAGGCGCAGGCATTGCGGGATGGTAGCGAGATCCGACATCGCGATGGAGCATCGCTGCGCTTGGGTCTGACCCGGACGTTCAAGAGCGTTGCTGGCGACGCGGCGGCAGCAGGTCGCGCAGTGACATCGGGCGACCGGTGACCGGCGCAGTGACGCGACCAGTCACCCGACCCTTGCGGTTGGTGGCCGAAACCGACCAGTCGATGTTGAAAGATGTATGACCACTTGGCTGGCCGTAGATCAGCGGCGGTAGTTCGACCTCGACATGTTGATGTGGGTGGAGCTTGCCGATTCTTCGGATGATCTCCACCGAACTGCTGGAACGGATGATTGACAGGCCGCGGTCCGGCGCCAATGGCCTGGCCTGATGAGCCAGGTGCGATAGGTGAAATGAGGGGGCCCGAACCAGTTGGTCCTTCGCCTGGGGCTCCGGGACCGGTGGCATGACGGGTTCGAATGTCGGATCGAACACCTCCAGCTGCGGCGGACAGAGCAGAGCGAGGCGAACACCCTTCGCCGTGTGATCGCTGGTGTTTGCGACGGTGATCTGGACTGCGCCGACGCCCCTGATGGTCATCCATTCCAGGGCGGCGCCGCGGATCCGGCGGCGACTCTCGGTCAGGAACTCATCGACACGGGCGTTGTACTCCCCGGCATTCTCGCCAAAGTCGGTGAGAACGGAGTACAGCGGTTCTGGGAGCGGTCGCCGCGCCGGCGCGATCAGAAGGGCTTGCGCCTCGACCCACCGGTCGATCTCGTCGGGGCTGGCGTCCACATGCTGCACGTGCAGGTGGGTGAACTGCAGAGCGAGATCCGCCGCCGGTCGATCGCCGGCCAACAACCGGTCCTGGAGCATCGCCAGGTCAGCGGGAGCGGCCGGCCGGGTGCTGGTGCCAACGCGCACGACGATCTCGCCGGCCCGGTGGACACGTCGGTCCCCGTTGGGGGCGATGAAGGTGAACTCCTTCTGCAAGCAGTGGATGCGGTCACCGTCGGCTGGCGGTTCGACGACAAACATCAGAACGTTCCGATCCCCGACTGAAATGTTGTGCGCCGTCCACCGTGGACCACGCACGTACTGGTCGATTTTCGGACGGATCTGGCTGTCGTCCCACGACCGCATCCCGGCGGTCACTGTCGGCCCCGCACCGATCAGCAGAAACGCCAGGCCACCGCACTGGTCGGCCGCCGCCCTTGGAGACCTGTTGGCGACCCCGATGATCCACCGCGAGATCTTCACGACGTGCTCAAGCTTGGTCAGATCCAGGGTGTCCTTCCATTCGACGGCTTCCACCTCGTCGTCAACCGCGGCCGCGTCCACCGCCCGGACTAGATCAACGAACTCATCGAGGGTCCGCCGCGGGAACGACAGATCGATGTCGAGCACGCTTCGTTCCCCTTCCGACCGGCCGGCTGCAGGCCCCACCCGGTCGGAAGCCCTTTCGCCGGCTCCTTCTGCTGGACGCCGCCATTCAGGTGCTCGGCGAACGGGGGGTGCGGGCGGTCACCCATCGCGCGGTGGACGCCGAGGCCGGCGTGGGTGTCGGGTCGACGGCGAATTACTTCCCTACCCGGGACTCCTTGTTCGCCGCGATCGTGGAACGGGTTTCGGATCGCGAGCGGCGCAACTTTGACGATCTGGCCACGACCGTGTGTCCGGTCAGCCCGGCTGCGTTGGGCCGTGCATTGGGCGCGGCCGCGCAGGACGGCGTCGACCGGGACCGGGCCCTGACGTTGTCCCGGTATGCGCTGCTGGTGGAGTCGGCGAACAACCCCGGCCTGCGGGAGCACATTACTGTCACCGGCGCGCGGGTCAGCGCCTGGACTGCGAACTGGCTGCGGCTGATCGGGTCGACCGACCCGGACTACCACGTGCACGTGCTGGGCAACTACATGACCGGACTGGTGCTGCACCAATTGGCCATTCCGGACCCGCATTTCGATCCCACCCAGAAGATCGTCACCCTTCTGCAGGCCATGATCCGCGCGCAATCCGAGTCACCGGTGCGCGATCGCGGTGACCGTGACCTTGCTGCAGCGAGTGGAGATGCTGATGAACAGTGAGCAGGTATGGCGGGTCATCGACGACCAGCGTCGCAGCCTGGTCGCCCTGCTGGAGGACCTGACGCACCAGCAGTGGCAGCAACCATCCCTGTGCGGGCAGTGGACCGTCCGGCAGGTGGCCGCGCACGTGGCCCTGCAGAACACCACCTGGTCGGCCTTGCCCCGCGCCGTGCCTGACCTCATCAGATCCCGCAGGATGAACGGGGCCATCGACGCGGCGGCGCGTCGGCACGCCCGGCTGCCCACTGAAACGATCATCAGCCAGATCCGGGAAAGGATCGGGGTCTGGCGGCCGCTGCCAACGGTCACCTACCGGGAAGGCGCGATCGACTACCTCGTGCACACGCAGGACATCGCGATCCCGCTGGCACGCGATATCCCGATGCCCACCGACGCGGCCACCGTGGCGGCCGACCGGGTGTGGAAATCGGGCCGGATGTTCCACGCGCGGCGCAGATTCGGCGGCTACCGGTTCGTGGCCACCGATGTCGACTGGGAGGTCGGCCAAGGGAGCGAGGTGACCGGTCCGATCAGCGCCCTGCTGCTGGTGCTGACCGGTCGGCCCGCCGGACTGGCCCACCTGACCGGTCCCGGAGCGGACAACCTGCGCACCAGCATGGTGAACCACGCACCGCGGCTAGCAACCTGATCGGGAGGAGGGAGCGAGCGGCGCTCTGCCCTGCGGGCCAGAGCAGGGACGCCGTCGGGCATCCCGATGAAGGATCGGCGGATTCGCGCCGATCGTCAAACGAGACACCTTGGTGGCCTCAGGTAGCCGACGGGTTTCGTCACTTCACGGCTTGCATGCCCGGCCGTGCCCAGATGTGGCCATTGGGGCATTGAAAAGCGCACCAGTCTATGACGGCGCCGTTCTTGGCTCGTTCTTCAAACGCTCGTGAGCCGGTGTGTGCCTGGCCGCAGTCAGGGCAGGTGTGAATGCCGGTGATAAAGGTCGCCATGGTCTGGACGGTAGATGTGACCACCGACAGCGCTAGGACGATCCCTCTGCGGGACGTTCCAAGCTGTCTGAACGGATCGGTCCGGCAAACCCCGATGATCACGACACGCCAGATTGATCAATCGGCGGCTCGGCATCGACACACCGGAAACCCAGAAGCCCGTCCCGGGACGGTCTCAGCGCCGCGGCTCGGTCACGGTGATTCCCACCACCAGGGCTCACCACCCGCCCTGCCGTCGTGCGCCGGATAGCGACCCCGAGAGACCCCAGCCACCCACGACCGCGGCGCCACACCCAACCGCGCCTCGATCTGCTCCGCGGTCAGGCGGAGCCCGCTACCAGGGATGCGCACATGGTCCAGTGGCTCCCCCGGCCCGCTTGGCGCTGCGCCTCCATGCCGCCGCACGACCCCTCCGCGGGATGCCAATGGAGCCCTCTCCGACTCCAGACGACGACGGCGTGTCGATGGGCCGCCGCCCCCGATGTTGTCCCGCGGTCAGCTCGCGCGCCGCCGTCGGCGTGGGCGGCGCCGGCGGGGTGTTGAATGTGTTCACCGCGGTGATGGTGAGCGTGCCGAGTACATCGCCCTGCTCGACGATGACAGCGTTGTCGTAGCTGTCGTAGTCGACGGAACTCGCGTCGGCGCCACCGGCGTCCGTCTCGGCGGCGAAGCAATGGGCACCGGGCGGCAGCATGCGGATCGCTCACCTGCGACCTGCACCTCCCGCTGTGGCCACAGCCCCCATGGTCAGTTACGTGGATCCCGGGTTTAGTGCACTCTCGCGCTTTGCGTTATGGGGCGGTGATGCTGACCGATGTGGAGGCGACGACAAGGTTGATGTTCTTTCGACGTAGCCGATCTAAGTGTTCTGTAGGGGTCTGGTCGTCGATGATGACGACGTCGAAATCGGTGAGCGGCAGCAACGCGTGCAGGGCTCGATGGTCGAACTTGGTGTGGTCGACGTAGAGGATCCGTTGGGCTGACGATTCGAACATTGCGCGTTTGACGGAGATGGTGTCCTGGGTTTGGTGGAAGCAGATGTCGTCGGTGATGGCGGAGGTGGACATGACGAAGGTGTCGGCGCGGATCTTGCCGATGGTGTCGACAGTGATTTGGCCCATGTAGGCGTCGGCCCAGGAGTGGTAGAGGCCGCCCATGACGGTGAGTGAGATGTGGGGTTCGCGGGCGATTTCGGCGGCGACGCCCGCGTAGTTGGTGATGACGCCGAGCGGGGCCCGCTGGTTGAGGAGCTTGGCCAGTTGGAGTCCAGTGGTGGAGTCGTCGAGGAAGATGCTCTGCCCGGGTTCGATGTAGTCGAGGGCGGCGGTGGCCAGGGCGATTTTCGTGGGGATGTGTTGGGTGGCGCGGAAGGCGGCGCTGGATTCGGTGAGGCTGGAGCTGAGTGCGGTGACTTGGCCTCGGGTCTTGCGCAGGACACCCTGGCTTTCGAGTTGGTCGAGGTCTCGGTACACGGTCATGCCGCTGACGCCGAACTTTTCGATGAGGTCTTCGATCCGCACGGTGCCTTCCGCGTTGACCAGCTCGGCGATCTGGCGTTGACGCTGGCGTTGCTTGGACGTGCGAGTCTGCCACCCGGTGTCGTCGATCCCGCGGTGGCTCGATTGACTCATGACACGCACAGTCCCCTCGAAGATCGGTTCTACCGGACAGTTAACACCCTGTGCGTGATTTTCCGCGGTGAACGCCACACCCGGGCCGCGATCGAGGGGTTCTGGGAGTGCAGCGGCCCGGGTGTGGCGGTTTCAGCTGGCGGGTGTTTCGTTGGCGATGTCGCCGGTGGCCAGGTTCGCGTCGACCAGGGCGGGCAGTTCCTTGAGGAAGGCGTCCTTCTCGGTGACCACGTTCTTGATGACGTCGGCGACGTTGTCCTGGGTGACCGGTGGCATGACGTAGGTGAAGGAGCTGCCGGGGTTCTGTCCTTCGATGATCTTGTTGGCGACGGCGAGGCCGGTGGCCAGTTCGACGCGGCCGTGCTGCAGGGAGGTGCCGATGAAGGTTCCGTCCTGCACGGCGTTCAGGCCGTCCTGGATGCCGTCGATGCC
This sequence comes from Nakamurella sp., assembly GCA_036524715.1. Taxonomy (GTDB): domain Bacteria; phylum Actinomycetota; class Actinomycetes; order Mycobacteriales; family Nakamurellaceae; genus Nakamurella. Next base: position 5,954 of record DATDBV010000643.1, read on the forward strand.
GACGACGGGAATAGTCAGTCCGGCTTCTTTCAGTGCCTGGACGGCGCCCAGGCCCATGTCGTCGTTTTCGGAGACGATGCCGTCGATCTGGCCGCTGAAGCTGGACAGCCAGTTCTTGGTCTTGTTGACGGCCTCGTCACGCTTCCAGTTGGCGGTGTCCTTGGCCAGCACGGTGATGCCGGGGTACTTGGCCAGGACGTTCTCGATGCCCTTCGAGCGGTCCAGTTCCGGTGAGGAGCCGAGCGGCCCTTGCAGGATGACGATGTTGCCCTGCCCGCCGAGCTTGTCGGCCATCATCTGCACTTCCTGTTCGCCGGCGGCGACGTCGTCGGGCAGGACGGTGGCGGCCAGGGCATCGGTGCCGGACAGGGTGGTGTTGACCGCGAGCACGGGAATCCCGGCTTGTTTAGCGGCGGCGACCTGGGGGCCCAGCGAGTCCGCCTGGACCGGCACGATGATGATGGCGTCGACCTTGGCGTTGACGAACTGGTCGACCTGACCGGCCTGGGTGCTGACGTCGCCGCCGGCGGAGTTCCAGATCAGGTCGATGTTGTTGGCTTGTGCGTAGGCCTCCATGCCCTCCTGCCCCTGGGAGATAAAGGAGGACATGTCGTAGACGGTGACCCCGACCTGTTTGGGGGTAGATCCGTCGGCGCTGGTGGAGGTGTCGCCGGCACCGCAGGCGGCGGTGGCGGTGAGCAGGGTGGCGGCCACGATGCCGCCGATGATTCTGCTGCGTCGCAGAGACATCGAAGTTCCTTTCGGAGCGCTGGGTAGGGGGTTGGGTGGATCGGTTGGGTGTGGATGTGGTGTCAGGTGGCGCGGCGGCGGCTGGCCCAGACGTCGACCGCGACGGCGGCGACGATGAGGACACCCTTGATCACGTTCTGCCAGTAGGCGGGGATGACCAGGATGTCCAGGCCGTTGTTGAGGGTCTGGATGAGCAGCAGACCCAGGGCGGTGCCCCAGATGGTGCCGCGGCCGCCGAGGAGGCTGGCGCCGCCGATGACGACGGCGGCGATGGCGTCCAGTTCGTATCCCTGCCCGAGGTTGGGTGGGCCGGAGATGACGCGGGAGGCCAGGAGCACGCCGGACAGGCCGGCGAGCAGGCCGGAGAGGGCGTAGACGCTG
>DATDBV010000644.1:0-4033 GCA_036524715.1 Nakamurella sp.
CGGGCCCGGTCCGGCAAGATCATCGGCAACACCCCGGTCCGGTCGGTGTTTGCCGCCCCGCCCCGGCCTGGGTAGGTTCGCAGAGGACTGCTGGACGCGACGGTGGTGCCGGGTGGCACGGCTGCCGGGGCCCGGGCTCGCGGCACGGCAGTGGACATTCACAGGAAAGAAGTGAGGCCGACGTGGCTCTTCCGCAACTGACCGCTGAGCAGCGTGCCGCGGCCCTGGAGAAGGCGGCTGCCGCCCGCCGCGCCCGGGCCGAGCTGAAGGAGCGGCTCAAGCGGGGCGGCACGACGCTCAAGCAGGTGCTCGCGGACGCCGAGACCGACGAGGCATTGGCCAAGCTGAAGGTCTCCGCGCTGCTGGAATCGCTGCCCGGGGTGGGCAAGGTGCGCGCCGCCCAGCTGATGGAGCAGTTCGACATCGCCGCCAGCCGTCGGGTGCGAGGCTTGGGCGAGCGTCAGCGGCAGGCTCTGCTCAACGAGTTCGGCTACTGACCCCGGCCAGGGACCGGCCGGACCGGGCTGAGCGAACAGTGGGCCGGGGACGCCTGTTCGTGCTCTCCGGCCCTTCCGGCGTGGGCAAGAGCACGGTCCTGGCGCAGGTGCGGGAGCTGGTGCCTGATCTGTGGTATTCGGTCTCGGCGACGACCCGGGCCATGCGTCCCGGCGAGGTCGACGGGGTTAACTACCACTTCGTCACACCCGAGCGGTTCGATGAGCTGATCGCTACCGGCCGGCTGCTCGAGCATGCGCACTTCGCCGGGAACTGGTACGGCACCCCGCGCGACCCGGTCGAGGAGCGGCTCGCCGCGGGTGAGGACGTGCTGCTGGAGATCGAGGTGCAGGGCGCCCGCCAGGTGCGGGCCGCCCCCGGCCTCGGCCCCCAGGCCGTGCTGATCTTCCTGGCCCCGCCGTCGGTCGACGAGCTGAACCGCCGGCTGGTGGGACGGGGGACCGAGGACCCCGCGACCATCGAGGCCCGGCTCGCGGCCGCGCGGGAAGAACTGGCCGCCGAGCCCGAGTTCGACCACACAGTGGTGAACACGAACGTGCGGAAGGCGGCCGATGGCTTGGTACAGTTGGTGGCCGGGTCCCGGCCCGGTTCGCGCGTGCCCTGACTTTGTTGCCGCGCCGCGAGGCTTGTGCCGGCGAGCGACACCACCTCCGGATCGCCTGAGGTTTCACGGAAACAGGAGCACGGCAGATGACCACTTCAGCAGAAAGCGGCGCGCCCACGGCGGCCGCGATCGCGGCCGCCGGCATCACCTTCCCACCGATCGACGAGCTGCTCACGCGCACCAGCTCCAAATACGGCCTGTCCATCTACGCGGCCAAACGGGCCCGGCAGATCAACGACTACTACGCACAGTTGGGCGAGGGTCTGCTGGAGTACGTCGGTCCGCTGGTCGAACCGCTGCCCAAGGAGAAGCCGCTGTCGATCGCGCTGCGTGAGATCAACGCAGGCCTGCTCACCCACACCGAAGGCGAGTGAATCGGCCGGATCCGCTGGTTCGCCCGACGGTGACGACCTTTCCTGACGCCCGGCCCCGCGTGGTGGTCGGCGTGGGTGGCGGCATCGCCGCCTACAAGGTCGGCGGGTTGGTGCGGCTGTTCACCGAGAGCGGCGCGGACGTGACGGTCGTGCCGACCGCTGCCGCGCTGCGATTCGTCGGCGCAGCCACCTGGGAGGCCCTGTCCGGGCAGTCGGTGGCCACCGACGTGTTCACCGACATTCCTCAGGTCAAGCATGTCGCGGCCGGGCAACGGGCCGACCTGGTCGTCGTCGCGCCGGCCACCGCCGACCTGCTGGCCCGCGCGGCCTCCGGGCAGGCGGACGACCTGCTCACCTCGACGCTGCTGGTCACCCGCGCGCCGGTCCTGATGGCACCGGCCATGCACACCGAGATGTGGACGCACCCGGCCACCGTCGCGAATGTGGCTCTGCTGCGCTCGCGCGGCGTCACCGTGCTGGACCCGGCCGTCGGCCGGTTGACCGGCAAGGACACCGGGCCGGGCCGCCTGCCGGAGGTCGAGCACATCCACGGGCTCGGCACGCTGTTGCTGCGCGTGTCGTCGTCGTTGCCGCATAACCTGGCCGGCCGCCGCGTGGTGATCTCGGCCGGCGGGACCCGCGAGCCTCTCGACCCGGTCCGCTTCCTGGGCAATCGGTCGTCGGGGCGACAGGGATACGCACTCGCGCTGGTGGCCGCCGCGCGGGGTGCCGAGGTGACGCTGGTCTCGGCCAACGTGGTGCTCGAACCGCCCCCCGGGGTCGCGGTGGTCGAGGTCGGTGACGCCCGGGATCTGGAATCGGCGATGGTCAAGCATGCGGCGGGCGCCGACGCGGTGGTGATGGCGGCCGCCGTCGCCGACTTCCGGCCTGTCCGGGCCGGCGCGACCAAGATCAAGAAGCGGTCCGGGCAGGGGCCGCCCGCGATCGACCTGGTGGAAAACCCGGACATCCTGGCCGGGCTGAGCCGGCCCGGTCCGGACCGGGCCCGGGTGATCGTCGGGTTCGCCGCGGAAACCGGCGACGAGCACGGCACCCCGCTGGACTACGGCCGCGACAAGCTCGCCCGCAAGGGCTGTGACCTGCTGGTCGTCAACCGGGTCGATCAGGGCCGGGCGTTCGAGGTGGCCGACAACGCCGGGGTGATCCTGGCCGCCGACGGCGCGCCGCCGGTGGAGATCCCGTTCGGTCCCAAGACACTGCTGGCCGCTGCCGTCTGCGACACCATCAGCCGATGTCTCGAGGCGGTTCCGGACTCGGCGGTCGGATCGACGCCCTCAGCGGAACCGCCGGAATGACCGGAATCGGCACGCGCATCGCGTAGGGTCGGGCGCAAGTCAATCGTCCGCATTTCGCGCGCAGCCGCCCGGTCGGCACCTCACGAACGACGACTTCACACTCACATCGCTACCTAGGAGCAAACAGCCGTGACCTCCCGCCTGTTCACCTCGGAATCCGTCACCGAGGGGCACCCCGACAAGATCTGCGACGCGATCAGCGATTCAATCCTCGACGAGTTGCTCCGGCAGGATCCGGCCAGCCGCGTCGCGGTCGAGACGATGGTGACCACCGGCCAGGTGCACGTCGCCGGCGAGGTCACCACCAGCGCCTACGCCGACATCCCGGCCATCGTCCGGGACACCGTTCTGGGCATCGGCTACGACTCGTCGGCCAAGGGCTTCGACGGGGCCTCCTGCGGCGTCAACGTGGCGATCGGCGCCCAGTCCCCGGACATCGCGCAGGGCGTCGACACCGCGTTCGAGACGCGTACCCACTCCGCCGAGGAGATCGACGACCACCTTTCCGAGCAGGGCGCCGGCGACCAGGGCCTGATGTTCGGGTATGCCTGCACCGACACCCCCGAGCTGATGCCGCTGCCGATCGCGCTGGCGCATCGGCTGTCCCGGGGGTTGGCCGCTGTCCGCAAGTCCGGCGCGGTGCCGTACCTGCGGCCCGACGGCAAGACCCAGGTGACCATCGAGTACGTCGGCGACAAGGCGGCCCGGCTGGACACCGTTGTGGTGTCCACCCAGCATGCGGAGAACATCGACTTGGAGCAGTTGCTGGCCGTCGACGTCCGTGAGCAGGTCGTCGAGCCGGAGCTGGCCTCGCTGGAGATCGACACCACGGGTTACCGGCTGCTGGTCAACCCGACCGGTCGGTTCGTCATCGGCGGTCCGATGGGTGACGCCGGTCTGACCGGCCGCAAGATCATCGTCGACACCTACGGCGGCATGGCCCGGCACGGCGGCGGTGCCTTCTCCGGCAAGGACCCGTCAAAGGTGGACCGGTCGGGCGCGTACGCGATGCGTTGGGTGGCCAAAAACGTGGTGGCCGCAGGCCTCGCCGACCGGATCGAGGTGCAGGTCGCCTACGCGATCGGCAAGGCCTCGCCGGTTGGCCTGTTCGTGGAGACCTTCGGCACCGAGCAGGTGGATCCGGACAAGATCGCCGAGGCGATCAAGCAGGTGTTCGATCTGCGGCCGGCCGCGATCATCCGCGACCTGGACCTCAAGCGCCC
>DATDBV010000645.1:0-4558 GCA_036524715.1 Nakamurella sp.
CGACGGTGCGGTGTGCCCGTTCATGGGTCTGGCCGGCTACCGGACCGCCGACTCCGACCTGTTCTTCGGTCGCGAACGGCTGATCGCCGAGATGGTGACCCGGCTGGCCGGCTCGACGTTCCTGGGCATCGTCGGCCCCTCAGGCATCGGCAAGTCCTCCGTGCTCCGGGCCGGGCTGCTCCCGGCGCTGGCCGCCGGGGTCCTGCCCGGCAGCGAGAACTGGCGGACACTGCTGATCCGCCCGAGCGACCGGACGCCGGCCGAGCTCAACCAGATCATGGCGACGGCGGCGGACGGACCGGTGCTGATCGTCGTCGATCAACTGGAGGAGCTGTTCACCGCCTACGACTCGGATGATGAGCGGTCCGCCTTCGCGGACGCGCTCGCCTGGGGTCCGGCCAATGTGGTGGTGGCCCTTCGGGCCGATTTCTACGGTCGGATCGCGACCTACCCGGCGCTCGCGGACCGGCTGGTCGCCGACCATGTGCTGGCCGGCCCGATGCGGGAGTCCGAGTTGCGGCGGGCTGTCGGACGACCCGCTGCCCGGGTGGGCCTGCGCGTCGATCCGGAGCTCGTCGATCGGCTGGTCGACGACGTGGCCGGCGAACCCGGGGCGCTTCCGTTGTTGTCGACCGCGCTGGTCGAGCTGTGGCAGGGCCGCCGCGACGACACGCTGAGCGTGGGCTCGTACCGCGAGAGCGGCGGTGTTCGTGGAGCCATCGCACGGCTGGCGGAGACCACCTACGCGAAGGTGCCGGCGGATACCCGGCCGCTGGTCCGGGCGATCATGCTGCGCCTGGTCGATGAGGGCGGCCGTGCGGCGGCCGTGCGCCGCCGGACTCCGTTGACGGAGTTGGACCGCGGGCGGGCGAACGTGGCGGCGGTGCTGTCGACCCTCGTCGACGGACGGCTGGTCACCGTGGCCGAGGACAGTGTCGAACTGGCCCACGAGGCCCTGCTGCGGGAGTGGCCGCGGCTGCGCGGGTGGCTCGACGAGGACGCGGCCGGCCGCCGGCTGCGCCGGCACCTCACCCATGCGGCGCGGGAGTGGGACCGGTCCGGACGTGACGCGAGCGAGCTGTATCGGGGTGCCCGGCTGGCGGCCGCGCTGGACTGGTCGACCGAGCATGCGGTCGAACTGAACTCGCTGGAGCGCGAGTTCATCGAGAGCAGCCGGGATGTTTCCGAGCAGGAGGCCAGGCGGGGGCGCCGCACCAACCGGCGGTTGCGGAGCCTGCTCACCGCGGTCGCCGTGTTCCTGGTCGCCGCCCTGGTCGGCGGGACCTTCGCGGTGATCCAGCGAGCCGACGCGCAGCAGGCGACCGCGGCGGCCCGTGACGCTGGGACCGCCCAGTTCGCCCAGCGCCTCGGCGCGCAGGCCCTCGTCGAGGAGGACCTGGACCTCTCGCTGCTGCTGGCCCGGCAGGCCGTGGCGATCAGCGACACCCCGCAGACCCGCGGGTCCCTGCTCGCCGTCCTCACCAGGGCGCCTGCGGCGGCCGGGATCATGCACGGCGACGACGACGCCTTCCTGCAGGACGTTGCCCTGAGCGCGGACGGGTCGATGCTCGCGGTCCTGGACTATTACAGCAAGATCCTTTTCTTCGACGCGCGGACCTACCAGCAGATCGGGGAGCCGTTGACGACGTCGAGGTTCGTCGAACGCCTCGCGATCAGCCCGGACGGGCAGACCCTCGCGTACGGAACGGGATTCGTCATCAACGGCGTCGGCTATCTGCAGCTGATCGATGCCAAGACCCGCGAGGTACTGGGCGGGACCGCTTACAACGACGCCGAACTCGTGGACATGGCGTTCAGCGCCGATGGGTCGCGCCTGCTCGTCGCGGCGACCTCGGCGGGAGTTCCGATGGTGAGCGTGCACGATGGCCGGACCATGGAGTTCCTGGGACGGCCGATCGAGCCGTGGGCGTCGCCGTGTCACCCGGGAGCCCCATGTCCGGCCCCGGACATCGCGCTCACCCCGGACGGCCGATCGGTGATCACCGCGGGCGAGGGCGAGCTGGCGTGGTGGGACCTGGAGAGCAAGCAGAAGACCCGCAACCTCCCGATTGAACCCGGCCGGCACCCGCTCGCGCTGAGCCCGGACGGCCGCCGGGCGGCCATCGGCATCGACTCCGGGATTCGGCTGATCGATCTCGACACCGGCGCGGGCCGGACCGCGACCGGCTATCTGGCGGCCGGCCCGAACCGCCTCGCCTTCAGCCCCGACGGGACGACCGTAGCGTCCTCGAATCCCGATGGAACGGTGACCGTGTGGGACGTCGCCGCCGCGATCCCCCGGCGGACGCTACGCGGGCATGCGAGCGCCGTGGCGGAGTCCGTGTTCGGCGTGGACGGCACCACGCTGTACTCGGTGAGCATCGACGGGACGCTCATCGCCTGGGATCTCGCCGGCACCCACAGCATCAGGCGGTCGTTCACCATCGCCGACGAACCCGACACGAGCCAACCGTCCTACCTCACCCATCCGGGCCGGTTCAGCCCCGACGGGTCGCTGATCGCGGTCGCCCTCTCCGATCATGGCATCGGACTGTGGAACGCGACCGATCTGACGCCCGCCGGAGCCGCAATCCTCGACACCGGTGGCGCGGTCACGGCGCTCGCCTTCTCGCCCGACGGGCGCACGCTGGCCGCAGCGGCCGGCAACGGCGACCTGACGGTCTGGGACGTCTCCACCCGCACCATGCGGTACCCGCCGAACTGGATCAAGGCGGCGCTGCCCGGGCTCGCCTTCACTCCCGACGGGTCGACGCTTGTCACATCGGGCTTTCTCGGAGTCCAGACCTGGGATGTCGCCACCGGCACCGAGCGGGGTCAGCCGACCCGCGCGCCGGCCTCCAACGGACTGTCCTTGAGCGCCGACGGCACCCTCGCCGCGATCGCCACGATGAACGGCGCCGAGGTCTGGGACATCGCCCGAAACTCGCGGGTGGCTTTCCTGCCGGGCGACCCCGATGCGGACGAGTACTCCACCGCGTTCAGCCCGGACGGCCGCACCGTCGCCGTCAGTGGCTCCGGAAGGTTCGTGCGGCTGTGGGACATCGACAGCGAGTCGCTGCTGCACGAACTGGACCTGGGCGGTGGCTCGCCCCTATCCATCGAGTTCAGCCCGGACGGCAGCGTCCTGGCCGCCGCCGGCACCCTCTGGGATGCGGCGACGGGCACCCGGATCGGTCCGAACCTGGCCGCCGAGGGCGGAGCGGAGCGCCAGGAACTCCAGCAGTCGCCGCTGATGGATCTGTCACCCGACGGGCGCCATCTGCTACTGACGACCCCGGATAGCCAAGCGGCGGTATGGGATGTCGACCCCGCGTCGTGGGTGGAGCGGGCCTGCACACTGGCCAATCGCACTTTGACTCCCGACGAGTGGGACCGATTTGTGCCCGGCCGGCCCTACCAGCCGGCCTGCATCCGCTGACCGCGGCATCAGGCTCGGATCGACCAGGTGAAGCTGGTCAACGCGGCCTGCGGGGCGAGCCCGCCCGGGCGAAGTCCGCGGCGGACCAGCAGCAGTGGCGCGGCGGCCTCCCGGGCGAGCCGGAGCCGGGCCGGCCCGAGACCCTCGGTGCGCCATCGGGCCGACATCCCCACGACGAGCATGCCGGCGTCCCGGCCGGCGCGCAGCATGCCATCCGGCCCGGCCTCGACGAGCACCGGCGCGGCCGGCACACCGAGCACCCGTTGCACGGCCAACGAGGCGTGCGACAGCAGCCGGCTCGCGTCGCGCCGGCCGAGTTCCGGCACCGCGTCGGCGCCCGCCAGGCGCAGGGCGACGTCCTGGGCGCGGGCCAGCCAGGCGCCGAGTTCGACGGCCGACCAGTCATGGTCCGATCCGCCGAAGGGCACGAGCACCGGGCCTCGCGGCGCCCCGGGCCGGGGAACCAGCAGGGCCACGTCACACGTCGTCCCGTCCAGCAGGGCGGTCAGCCGGTCGTCCGGGCGCCCGTCGATCAGCAGCTCCTCAGGCGCGTCGGTGAGCAGCAGGTCGACGTCGAGTTCGGTGGACAGCCGCGCCAGATCGGCGCCGGGTGTGGTCGAGGTGAACGCCGTCGCGCGCGCCGCGACGCCCCGGGCCTGGATCAGCTCCCGCTGCGCGTCGAGCCGGGTGGATACCACCGGGAGCGAGGTCGCGTCGATGACCGTCGTCGCGAGGATCAGGGAGCGCGGCGGCCGGCGAACCAGCGGCTCGGCGACCGCCAGCAGGGCGGGCAGGCGTCCCTCGTCGGCTACCGCGACCAGGATCGCCCGTTCTGTCCGCAGCGTGGACGACGTAGGGTCCGGGGGGTCGAGGACGTGGTCGTGGCGCAGGATCGACCGTTCCAGGTCGCGGAGCTGCTCGCTCGGTTCGATTCCCAGCTCGTCGGTGAGTGCCCGGCGGGTGTCCTGGTAGGCGTCGAGCGCCTCGGCCTGGCGACCGGACCGGTACAGCGCGGTCATCAGGCAGCCACGGAGGCGTTCCCGCAGCGGGAATTCCTCGACCAACGATCGGAGCTGACCGATCAGTTCATTGTGGTGGCCGAGCGCCAACTCGGCGTCC
>DATDBV010000646.1:0-4364 GCA_036524715.1 Nakamurella sp.
CGCCCCCACCAGCGCCGCCGCCCCCCTCCTACGACGCCGACGGCACGCTGCTGTGCGCCGACGGGGCCATCACGCTCGCCGCGCAGGCGCCGGCCGAGATCAAGTCCGGCGCCAACGTGATCGTCGGCATGACGGTCACCAATTCCGGCACCGAGGCCTGCCGCCGCGACGTCTCCGGGAACCTGCAGGTGTTCACCGTGTTCGGTTCGGACGGCACCCGGTTGTGGTCGACGGCCGACTGCTTCCCCGGTCAGGGCACCGACGTACGCGACCTGACGCCGGGCCAGTCACTGCAGTACACGATCAAATGGTCGGGCTCCACATCGACGCCCGGCTGCACCGGCGAGCGCGCACCCTTGGCGCCCGGCAGTTACACGCTGATCGCCCAGCTCGGCGCGCTGTCCAGCCCGCCCGCGCCCCTCACCGTCGCCTAGGCCCGTTCCCGCGCGGCGCCGACACCGAGTTGAGCGTCGGTACCTGCTGCGGCAGAATGCGACGAAACAGACGAAGGGCGGCATGATGAACCGGTCGGCGGCTATCGAGGACCTGGTCACCCGTTGGTTCGCCGCGGCCTCGTCCGGCGACGCCACCCTGGTCGACTCCGCGGTGTCCGGGGACGAGGGTGTCTGCCTGATCGGCAGCGACCCGGACGAGTGGTTCACCGGCGGCGGACCGGTCGCCGAGTTCCTCCGGGGAGAGGTCACCAACGCCGGGGGGCGGGCGAGGTTCACAGCACAGGACGTGGTGGCCTTCGAGGACGGCGGCCTTGGGTGGGCCAGGGCGAAGTTGACCATCACCCTGCCCGACGGTTCCCACATCAACCCCCGGTGGACCGCCGTCTTTCGGCGTGAGGAAGGGGCGACCTGGCGATTCGTGCACATCCACGCATCGATCGGTGTCCCGAACGATGCGGCGGGCTGGATCTACCCCGAGGGCTGACGCGTCCGGCTCCGGCGACCGTTCCCGCCGCTCGGTGGCCGGCATTTGATCCGAATCCGGTCAGAGCGCGGTGCCGTAGCGGTCCACGATGGACGACTCGGCGAGCCGGGACAGACCCTCCCGTACCACGCGGGCCCGCGCTTCGCCGACCCCGTCGACCGCCTGCAGATCGGCGGCGGTGGCCGCCAGCAGGCCCTGCAGGTTGCCGAAGTGCACTATCAGCCGGTCCAACACGGCCGGCGGGACGCGGGGGATGCCGGCGAGCAACCGGTAGCCCCGCGGGCTGACGGCCGAATCCAACGCGTCGCCGACGGTGTTGATGCCCAGGACCCGCGCAACCGCCGAGAGATCCAGCAGCGCGGCCTCGTCCAGGTCGTCGAGCGCCTCGATGATCTCATCGATGGAGTCCGCCGGGCGGTCGGCCGGCAGGTAGTCGCGGATCAGCAGCTCCTGCAGGCCCTGGGTCCCGCTCAGCATCTCGTCGAGCTGCAGGCCCAGCAACCGGCCGTCGGTGCCGAGTTCGACCACGTTGCTGGTCAGTTCGTCGGCGATCCGACGAACCATCAGCAGCCGCTGCAGCACCGTCATCGCGTCGCGCAGCGTGGCGAAATCCTCGATCTCCAGCGCGGACAGGGCGCGGGCCACCTCGTCCAGACGGAACTTGTACCGCTGGAGGGTGGACAGTGCCTGGTTCGCCCGACCGAGGATCGTGGGCGGGTCGGCGACCACATGCCGGCGCCCACCGAAGTACAGGTTGATGATCGACATCGAGTGACTGACCGCGATGACGGGGTGACCGGTCTGCAGGGCCGTCCGCTCGGCGGTGCGATGCCGGGTCCCGGACTCCACGGTGGGGATCGTCGGGTCGGGGGTCAGGTGCACGTTGGCGCGCACGATCCTGGTGGCGTCATCGTTGAGCACGACGGCGCCGTCCATCTTGCACAGCTCCCGAAGCCGGGTGGACGAGAACTCGACGTCCAGCCGGAAACCGCCGTCGCACAGGTCGTCGACCGCCTGGTCGAAGCCCAGGACGATCAGCGCACCGGTCCGGCCGCGCAGGATGCGCTCCAGGCCGTCACGCAGCGGCGTTCCTGGGGCCACCCTGGCGAGCACGGCGCGATGAGCGGCGACGCTCATGCGATCCTCCACCCCGGCCCTCCCTTGGCGTCATCGGCCAGTTTAGGACCGGCGGGTCACACCGAGGTCACCCGGCTGGGGTGGGAGTACCCATTCAGCCGCCGCCGTTGGCGGGACACCTCGCGCGCTCGGTCGTCCCGCCCGGCGCCGCCACTGCATTGGATTGTTCGCTCGGCAAGCCTCGCTCAGCCGACCCCCTTCGCGCCGGCCGACGAACCGCCCGAGGCGCCCCGGTGCATCCAGCGGACCACCGGGTCGCCGCCGGCGTAGCCGAGGGCCTCGCCAAGGGTCGCGGCCTGGACCACACGCATGCCGCGCGGCCGGTCCGCCCCCGTCCCGGGCGGGACGATCGCGTACTCGAAACCCACCCGGGCCGCCGCCGCCAGACGTTGGGCCACGCCCTGAACCGGATGGACATCGGCCGCCAGGCCCATCTCGCCGATGGCCACCAGGCCGGCCGGCAGGGGCGCGTCACGGGCGGAGGAATGAATGGCCAGCGCCAGCGCCAGATCGGCGGCCGGCTCGGTGATCTTCCATCCGCCGACGGTCGCCGCCAGGACCTCCTTGCCGGCCAGGCTGACGCCGGACCATCTCTGCAGGATGGCCACCACCATTGCGGCCCGGGCGGAATCGATGCCGGACACGGTCCGCCGGCCGGACTCGGCACCGGACGGCGTGATCAGGGTCTGCAGCTCCACCGGCAGGGCGCGCCGGCCCTGCAGGGCAACGGTGGTGCAGGTCCCGGGCACCGGCGTGGCCCGCCGGGTCAGGAAAAGACCGGAGGGGTCGGGCATCTCGGCGATGCCGTCCGGAACCATCCGGAAGCACCCGACCTCGTCGGCCGGGCCGTACCGGTTCTTGACCCCACGGATGGTCCGCAGGATCGAGTGCCGGTCCCCCTCGAAGTGCAGCACGACGTCAACCAGGTGTTCAAGGACGCGCGGCCCGGCGATGGCGCCGTCCTTGGTGACGTGCCCGACCAGTACGCAGGCCATGTTCCGCTGCTTGGCGACGGCGGTCAGCGCGGCCGCGACCGCCCGGACCTGGCTCACCCCGCCCGCGGTGCCGTCGACGGTGGCGGCGGCGATCGTCTGCACCGAGTCGACGATGAGCAGTCGCGGCTTGACCAGCTCGATCTGGCCCAGGACCGCGTCCAGCTCGCCCTCGGCCGCCAGATAGATCCCCTCGTGCAGGGCGTTCATCCGTTCGGCCCGGAGCCGGACCTGGGCCGCCGACTCCTCCCCGGTGACCACCAGAACGGGGCCCTGCCCGCGTTCGGCCCACGCCTTGGCGGTGGCCAGCAGCAGCGTCGACTTGCCGACTCCGGGTTCGCCGGCCAGCAGAATCACCGCCCCCGGGGTCAGCCCGCCGCCGAGGACGCGGTCGAACTCGGCGACCCCGCTGGCCGTCGGCCGGACGACGTCGGCGGCGACCTCGCGGATCCGACGTGCCGGATGCGCAACCGGTCCCGGGGAGAGCCGGCGGACCGACGAACCCGGGGCGGGTCCTTCGTCGAGCGAACCCCAGGCCCGGCACTCCGGGCAACGGCCATGCCACTTCGCGGTCTCGTGTCCGCAGGCACTGCACCGGAAGGCGGGCCGGGGCGTTCGGGGCGACGAACTGGATCTCATGCCGCCGACGCTAGATCAGGGGTCCGACAGCGAGGTCGATGCGGCTCCGCCGGGCCGGCGGCGGGTCCGGGAGACTCAGTGTCCGCCCGGTCCGACGTCGCCCTCGGCCAGTTCGTCCTCTTCCCACAAGGGCGTCGGGTGCGGCGGCAGGATATTGACCGTCTCCCGATTGGTCGATCGCTCGGCCGGGAGCTCGATCGGGATGTTCAGGTCGATCGAGCCGGCGTTGGCGAACGAGAACGTCATCGGGATCGACACCCCGTAGGGCTGATCGTCCAGGAAGCCGGTGACGACGACCGCGGTGCCGGTCTCGCTCGCGAAATCCGACAGCGTCTGCGGCGGCAGCAGCCCGGGGCCGGACACCTCGACGGACCTGGCTGCGCTGGTCGTGACGGCTTCGAGGGTGTCCGTGGCCAATCCCTCGTTGGAGATGTACAGCAGCAGGCGGGCACTCGAGCCGGCCGGGTAGTCCTCGCGAGCAGTCGGCGCCAGCCGCGCGTTGAGCACCGCGATGTTGCCGACCGTGCCGTTGGCGCCGTCGATGGCCGCGACCTGATCGGCGGTCTGCGAGTTCTGGCCGGCCGCGCAGCCGCTGACGGCCAGCGTCATCGCGGCGAACAGCGCCAAACCGGCGGGAGCGAGCACTCGGCGCGGCAA